>NZ_BAAKJE010000168.1:0-169005 GCF_059704565.1 Massilia sp. NBRC 108631 | reverse complement strand
GTCGGGCGGCATGCGCCAGCGCGTGGCCATTGCCCGCGTGCTGGCGCTCGATTCGCCCATCATGCTGATGGACGAGCCGTTCGGCGCACTGGACGCGCTGACGCGGCGCAACCTGCAGGACGAGCTGCTGCGCATCTGGTCCGAGCTGAAAAAGACCATCATCTTCGTCACCCACAGCATCGAGGAGGCCATCTACCTGGCCGACCGCATCGTGGTCATGACCTACCGGCCCGGCACCGTCAAGCGCGACCTGGCGGTGGACCTGCCGCGCGGGCGCGACCCGGCCGCGCCCGAGTTCAACGCCCTCAAGCGCGAACTGGGCCAGCTGGTGATGGAGGAACAGCAGCGCCACCACCACGACGAGCTGCGCATGGCGGCGGTCGATTAGCGGGCGGGCATGCGGCGCGCCCGCTTAGTGTAAACTTATCCCCATGCAGACTTATTTTCTGATCGCAGCCGCGTTGCTGTATATAGTGTGTGCCGTCCTGCCGCCGCGCCGGGCCGGCCTGATCTCGGCCGCCACGGCGGCGGCCTGGCTGCTGCACGGGGCCAGCCTGTGGCTGGCGGTGTCGGCGCCCGGTTCGCTGCGCATCGGCTTTGCCGCCATGCTGTCGTCGGCGCTGTGGATCTCGGTGGGCGCCTACTGGCTGGAAAACCGCAATTTCGCGCTGGACGGCTTGCGCCGCATCGTCATGCCGAACGCGGCGCTGGCGGTGCTGCTGCAGGCCGCCTTCCCCGGCGCGCTGGTGGCGCTGGACGGCAACGCCCGCATTCTGGGCTGGCACATCGCGGTGGCCACGCTGGCCTACAGCACCTTGACCATCGCCGCCTTCCACGCGGTGCTGATGGCGCTGCAGGAATCGCGCCTGCACACGCGCGGCCAGCGCGCCGGCTTCCTGTCGGCCGCGCTGGACCAGCTGCCGGCGCTGCTGACCATGGAAAAGCTGCTGTTCCGCCTGATCGCCTTCGGCTTCGTGCTGCTCAGCCTGACCGTGCTGTCGGGCATCGTATTCTCCGAGGAACTGTTCGGCAAGGCGCTCAAGTGGGACCACAAGTCGGTCTTCACCCTGCTGTCCTGGCTGCTGTTCGCGGCGCTGCTGGCGGGCCGCCACTTCCGCGGCTGGCGCGGCAAGACGGCGCTCAGTTTCACCCTGGCCGGTTTCGCCACTCTGCTGCTGGCCTATGTCGGCAGCCGTTTTGTCCTGGAAGTGGTTTTGCATCGAGGTATGGCATGACACGTATTTTGTTCTGGCTGGCGCTGATTTTCCTGGTGGTGGCGGCGATCCGCAGCAAGCTGCGCGCGGCCGCGCGCGCCCAGCAGATGCGCACCGACCCGCAGCAAGCGGCGCGCATGGCCGCCGCGCGCGCGGCCGCCGAAGCCGAGGCGCTGGCCCAGGAGCGGGCGCGCCAGGCCGGCTCGCCCCAGGCGCAGGCGCGCGCGCGCGCCGTGGCCGAGGCGGAAACCATGCTCAGCTGCGCGCACTGCGGGGTGTTCTTCCCGGCGTCCGAGGCGGTGCAGCGCGGCGGCCGCGATTTCTGCAGCCAGGCCCACGCCGAGCAGCCGGCGCCCTGACAGTGACGGCGCGCCTGCAAGCGCTGACGGCCGCGTCGCGCGACACCTTCTGGCGCTCGCTGCAAACCCTGAACGGCACCCGGGTGGTGATCGCGCTGGTGCTGCTGGCCTACCTGAGCGTCGATACGCGCGGCCTGCGCGGCGCCGGTTCGCTGATGTACGCCCAGGTGTGCGCGGCCTACCTGCTGCTGGCGCTGGGCTTCGCGGTGCTCACCAGCAAGGTGCGGCGCCGCTTCCTGGCCCAGCTGCTGCTGCAAATCGCCTGCGACCTGGCCCTGATTTCCCTGCTCTACCTGGGCGCCGGCGGCGCCCGCAGCGGCCTGGCCATCCTCTACCTGTTCCCGCTGGCCGGCCTGGCCATCCTGGCGCCGCTGGTGCTGGCGCTGTTCTCGGCCTCGCTGGTGGCGCTGTTCATGCTGGGCACGGCGCTATGGCAGACGGTGGTGCAGGACGCCGACAGCACCTTGCTGCAGTCCGGCCTGTTCGGCGCGGCCTTCCTGGCGGCGGTGCTGGTGGTCAACCGCATGGCGGCCAAGCTGATCGGCCAGGAAGAGCTGGCGGCGCGGCGCGGGGTGGAGATCGGCGTGCAGCAGGCGGTCAACCGGCTGGTGATGTCGCACATGAGCGACGGCATCGTGGTGGTCGACGCCGGCGGCCAGGTGGTGGCCGGCAACCCGGCCGCGCAGCAAATGCTGGGCCTGGCCGGCGACGCGCAGTTCGACCTGGCGTCGGCGCCGGCACTGGCGCCGCTGGCGCGCGCCTACCGCGACTGGCGCGCCGACCCGCTGCAGGCCACGGCGTTCCTGACCATCAAGCCCTACACCGACCCGGCGCTGCAGGACGTGACGGCGGCCTGGAGCGCGCGGCGCGAACTGGCCGCGCATTTGAAGGTGCGCTTCGCGCCGGTCGAGGCCGACGGCCTGGACGTGGAGCGCAGCGTGATCTTCCTGCAGGACGTGACGGCCATCGAAAACCAGGCGCAGGACTTGAAGCTGGCCTCGATGGGACGGCTCACGGCCAGCATCGCGCACGAGGTGCGCAACCCGCTGTCGGCCATCGGCCATGCCACCTCGCTGCTGAGCGAGGACCTGGCCGGGCCGGTGCACACGCGCTTGCTCAAGATCGTGGCCGACAACGTGGCGCGCGTGAACCGCATGGTGGAGGACATCCTGCAGCTGTCGCGCAAGGTGCAGCCGCACAGCGAGCCGCTGGCGCTGGCCGGCTTTCTCGCCGAGCTGGCCGCCGAGTTCCAGGACACGCACGCGCTGGCGCCGGGCATCGTGCGGCTGGAGGTGGGCGGCGGCGCGGCCACGGTGCGCTTCGACGCGCTGCACCTGCGCGAGGTGGTGCTCAACCTGCTCAACAACGCGGTGCGCTACGCGAGCGGCCGGCCGGGCAGCATCCGGGTGTTCGTGGTGGGCGGGCGCGGGCGCGGCGCGGGCCTGGAGCTGCACGTGCAGGACGACGGTCCCGGCATTTCGCCCGAGGTGCGGGCCCACCTGTTCGAACCGTTCTACACCACCTCCAGCAAGGGCACCGGGCTGGGGCTGTATCTGGCGCGCGAATTGTGCTTGAATAACGAGGCCATGCTGGACTATGAATACCGCTACGACCAGGGCGTGCAGGCCGACGGCAGCCGCCAGTCCAGCGGCCGTTTCGTGATCACGTTTGCCAGGCCGGGCGCCTGAACCACCTACTATATAGAGAAGGACACCCATGAGTGCTCCCCGCAATTCCCCGCGCGTGCTGGTCGTCGACGACGAAGCCGACCTGCGCGAGCTGCTGGAAATTACCCTGCTCAAGATGGGGCTGGACGTGGACAGTGCCGAAAACCTGGCGCAGGCGCGCGCCTATCTGGCGCAAGCCCAGGCCCAGGCGCAAGGGGAGGGCGCGGACGGCAAGGGCGCGGCGCCCTACGCGCTGGTGCTGACCGATATGCGCCTGCCCGACGGGCTGGGGCTGGAGCTGGTGCGCGAAGTGTCGGCCAGCTTCCGCAATACGCCGATCGCGGTGGTGACGGCCTACGGCAGCGCCGACAATGCGGTGGTGGCGCTCAAAGCGGGCGCCTTCGACTACATCAGCAAGCCGGTGGCACTGGACCAGCTGCGCGTGATGGTGCAGTCGGCGCTGCGGCTGAACGCACCGGCGGCCGAGGCGGCGGACGCGGCGCCGCGCGCGCCGAGCCGGCTCAAGGGCGACTCGGCCGTGATGCAGGCGCTGCGCGCGCAGATCGCGCGCCTGGCGCGCTCGATGGCGCCGATCGCCATCAACGGCGAGTCCGGCAGCGGCAAGGAGCTGGCCGCGCGCGAGATCCACGCGCAAAGCTCGCGCGCCGGCAAGCCCTTCATCGCCGTCAACTGCGGCGCGATTCCCGAGGCGCTGATGGAGGCCGAATTCTTCGGCTACCGCAAGGGCGCTTTCACCGGCGCGGCCGACGAGCGCGACGGGTTTTTCCAGGCCGCCAACGGCGGCACCCTGATGCTCGACGAGGTGGCCGACCTGCCGCTGGCCATGCAAGTCAAGCTGCTGCGCGCGATCCAGGAGCGGCGCGTGCGCAAGATCGGCGCCACCGCCGAGGAGGCCGTGGACGTGCGCATCATCAGCGCCACCCACAAGAACCTGGAGCAGCTGGTCGAGCGCGGCGCGTTCCGGCAGGACTTGTTTTACCGGCTTAACGTGATCGAGCTGAGTTTGCCGCCGCTGCGCGAGCGGGCCGACGACCTGGGCCTGCTGACCGACGCCATCCTGGCCCGGCTGGGCACTTTCGAGCAGCGCGTGGTGCTGGGGCCGGGCGTGCTGGAAGCGCTGCGCGGCTACGCCTTCCCCGGCAATGTGCGCGAGCTGGAGAATATCCTGGAGCGCGCGCTGGCCTTCGCCAACGACGGCGTGATCGAGGTGCGCGACCTGGCGCTCAAGGTGGGCAAGAGCCCGGATGCGCCGCCCGGCTACCTGCCGCCCCCGGCCGAGCTGCGCCACGACACCGGCGCGCCGCAGGGGCCGGGCACGCCGCAGGGCTACATGCACCTGCCCGCGCCGCCCGCACCCGCACCCGCCGCGTCCGCGCCGGCGCCCACACCGGCGCCGGCGGCTGGCGGCCTGCCCGCCGCCCCGGACGCGCTGCCGAGCAACCTGCCCGACTACCTGGCCCAGGTCGAGCGCGACATCATCATGCGCGCGCTGGCGCAGACCCAGTACAACCGTACCCAGGCCGCCAGCCTGCTGGGCATCAGCTTCCGCCAGCTGCGCTACCAGATGCAAAAGCTCAACATCCAGGAGCCGGAAGGGTAGGACCGTGCCGGGTAGACTATAATGCTGCCCCGCCGCCCGGTTCCGGCCAGGGTGCCGGCGGCTGGCGCAAGCGGCAATGTTGTGTTTTCGCCAGTGCAATATACGGCCGCGCCGGCCCGGCTGCCCAAGGATAAGGCAGCGCGAAACGGTGCGCCAAACGCGGCGTTAGTGCTTGCTATCCGGCTCCGGCCCGGGGCTTCGGGCGTCGCTAAATGTCAATAGAAAAATTGCCGTTTTTGCGCCAATTTTCCCTTGTCTTGCCCAGGCAGGCTAACTACAATTAGTGTCTAAATTTGGTCCGTTCACTAGATGTAGTACTAAATCTTGGCAATCGCTCAAAGATACTCTAGAGCAATTGACGAACTTTATTATCAAATCACGCTGGCAACACACTGCTATTTCGGGAGCTTAAATGCAATCAACTCAAGACATCACGAACCAAGTGGCGCCACAAGCGCCGGCATCGGCGGGCGCCGTCAGCGGCCTGGCCACGGCAGCCAGCGCGCTGGGCGATTACCGCATCATCCGCCGCAACGGCGCGGTGGTGGCGTTCGAACCGTCCAAGATCAATGTCGCCATGACCAAGGCTTTCCTGGCCGTGCACGGCGGCCAGAGCGCCGCCTCTGCCAGCGTACGTGAAATCGTCGAAGAGTTGACCAACAGCGTGGTGTCGGCGCTGGTGCGCCGCCAGCCGTCCGGCGGCACCTTCCATATTGAAGACGTGCAGGACCAGGTGGAACTGGCGCTGATGCGCTCGGGCCAGCACGACGTGGCGCGCGCCTATGTGCTGTACCGCGCCAAGCACATGGAAGAGCGCCGCGCCAAGAAGGACGCCGCCGGCACCGCCGCCGCCGCCGAGCCTGAACTGAGCGTGACCGAGAACGGCGTGCGCCGTCCGCTGGTGATGCAGGAAGTGCGCGACCTGATCAACGCAGCCTGCTCCGGCCTGGAAAAGCACGTGGACGCGGACGCCATCCTGGCCGAGACCGTGAAAAACCTGTACGACGGCGTTCCGGTCGAGGAACTGCACAAGTCCGCCATCCTGGCCGCCCGCGCGCTGATGGAAAAAGACCCGGCCTACTCGCAAGTGACGGCCCGCATCCTGCTGCACACCATCCGCAAGGAAGTGTTCGGCCATGAAGTGCCGCAAGCCAAGGCTGCCGCCGAGTACATTACCTATTTCCCGCAGTACATCGCCAAGGGCATCGAGAACGAGCTGCTGGACGCCGAGCTGGCCAAGTTCGACCTGGCCAAGCTGGCCAAGGCCCTGGTGGCCGACCGCGACCTGCAGTTCGGCTACATCGGCCTGCAGACCCTGTATGACCGCTACTTCCTGCACGTGCGCGAAGTGCGCATCGAGATGCCGCAGGCGTTCTACATGCGCGTGGCCATGGGCCTGTCGCTGCGCGAAGAGAACCGCGAAGCGCGCGCCATCGAGTTCTACAACCTGTTGTCGACCTTCGACTTCATGAGCTCGACGCCAACCCTGTTCAACTCGGGCACCCTGCGTTCGCAGTTGTCGTCGTGCTACCTGACCACCGTGTCGGACGACCTGGAAGGCATCTACGACGCCATCAAGGAAAACGCGCTGCTGGCCAAGTTCGCCGGCGGCCTGGGCAACGACTGGACCCCGGTGCGCGCGCTGGGCGCCCACATCAAGGGCACCAACGGCAAATCGCAAGGCGTGGTGCCGTTCCTGAAAGTGGTCAACGACACCGCCGTGGCGGTCAACCAGGGCGGCAAGCGCAAGGGCGCGGTGTGCGCCTACCTGGAAACCTGGCACATGGACATCGAGGAATTCCTCGACCTGCGCAAGAACACCGGCGACGACCGCCGCCGCACCCACGACATGAACACGGCCAACTGGATTCCCGACCTGTTCATGAAGCGCGTGATGGAAAAGGGCGAGTGGACCCTGTTCTCGCCGTCCGAAACGCCGGACCTGCACGACAAGGTGGGCAAAGCCTTCGAACTGGCCTACACCGGCTACGAAGCCAAGGCCGCCGCCGGCGAAATCCGCGTGTTCAAGAAGATCGCCGCGCTGGACCTGTGGCGCAAGATGCTGTCGATGCTGTTCGAAACCGGCCACCCATGGATCACCTTCAAGGATCCGTGCAACATCCGTTCGCCGCAGTCGCACGTGGGCGTGGTGCACTCGTCCAACCTGTGCACCGAGATCACCCTGAACACCGGCCCGGACGAAATCGCCGTCTGCAACCTGGGTTCGGTGAACCTGCCGGCCCATATGAAAGAGGGCAAGCTGGACCACGTGAAGCTGCAAAAGACCATCCGCACCGCGATGCGCATGCTCGACAACGTGATCGACATCAACTACTACGCCGTGGACAAGGCCCGCAACGCCAACATGCGCCACCGTCCGGTGGGCCTGGGCGTGATGGGCTTCCAGGACTGCCTGCACATGATGCGCGTGCCGTTCTCGTCGCAGGAATGCGTGAACTTCGCCGATACCTCGATGGAAGCGGTGTGCTACTACGCCTACCTGGCTTCGACCGAGCTGGCCGAAGAGCGCGGCCACTATGAATCGTACAAGGGTTCGCTGTGGGACCGCGGCATCTTGCCGCAGGACTCGATCGCGCTGCTGGCCGAAGAGCGCGGCGGCTACCTGGAGCAGGACCGCTCGGCGGCCATGGACTGGACCCCGGTGCGCGAGCGCATCAAGAAGTTCGGCATGCGCAACTCGAACTGCGTGGCGATCGCTCCGACCGCCACCATCTCGAACATCATCGGCGTGTCCGCTTGCATCGAGCCAACGTTCCAGAACCTGTACGTGAAGTCCAACCTGTCGGGCGAGTTCACCGAGATCAACTCCTACCTGGTGCGCGACCTGAAGGCGCGCGACCTGTGGGACGAGGTCATGATCGCCGACCTGAAGTACTTCGACGGTTCGCTGACCAAGATCGACCGCGTGCCGCAAGACCTGCGCGACATCTACGCCACCGCGTTTGAAGTCTCGCCGAGCTGGCTGGTGGAAGCGGCTTCCCGCCGCCAGAAGTGGATCGACCAGGCCCAGTCGCTGAACATCTACATGGCCGGCGCCTCGGGCAAGAAGCTGGACGAGACCTACAAGCTGGCCTGGCTGCGCGGCCTGAAGACCACCTACTACCTGCGCACCATCGCCGCCACCCACATGGAGAAATCGACCTCCAAGACCGGCGCGCTGAACGCGGTGGCCGTGGACGGCGGCATGTCGGCCAGCGCCATCGCCGCTGCGGCCCCTGCCGCTGCCGCCGCCGCGGCATCGGCCGCCGCCGTGGAAGACGGCGCCGCCTGCTACCTGCGTCCGGGTGACGATGGTTTCGAGGAATGCGAAGCCTGCCAGTAATACAATAGGAAGTTAGGAAGACCGCGCCCGATGGCGCGGTTCCGTCGTTAATTCAAGAAGGAAATATCATGCTGTCCTGGGACGAAGACACTGCGCCAGCCGCGCAACCCCAAGCACCACTCAACGCCGAAGGCACCGCCGAGCAGATCGCCCGCCGCGTGAACGCCGACGACAAGCGCGTCATCAACGGCCAGACCGACGTCAACCAGCTGGTGCCGTTCAAGTACAAATGGGCCTGGGACAAATACCTGGCCGGCTGCGCCAACCACTGGATGCCGCAGGAAGTAAACATGCAGCGCGACATCGAGCTGTGGAAGAACCCGAACGGCCTGTCCGAAGACGAGCGCCGCCTGGTGAAGCGCAACCTGGGCTTTTTCGTCACCGCCGACTCGCTGGCCGCCAACAACATCGTGCTGGGCACCTACCGCCACATCACGGCGCCGGAATGCCGCCAGTACCTGCTGCGCCAGGCCTTCGAGGAAGCCATCCACACCCACGCCTACCAGTACATCGTGGAGTCGCTGGGCCTGGACGAGCAGGAAATCTTCAACGCCTACAACGAAGTGAAGTCGATCCGCGACAAGGACGAGTTCCTGATTCCGTTCATCAACACGCTGACCGACCCGGCCTTCACCACCGGCACCGTGGAAAACGACCAGAAGCTGCTCAAGTCGCTGATCGTGTTCGCCTGCCTGATGGAAGGCCTGTTCTTCTACGTCGGCTTCACCCAGATCCTGGCGCTGGGCCGCCAGAACAAGATGATGGGCGCTGCCGAGCAGTACCAGTACATCCTGCGCGACGAATCGATGCATTGCAATTTCGGCATCGACCTGATCAACACCATCAAGATGGAAAATCCGCTGCTGTGGACGCCAGCTTTCAAGGAAGAGATCAAGGGCCTGTTCCTGAAGGCCGTGGAGCTGGAGTACGCCTACGCCGAGGACACCATGCCACGCGGCGTGCTGGGCCTGAACGCGGCCATGTTCAAGGGCTACCTGCGCTTCATCGCCAACCGCCGCGCCACCCAGATCGGCCTGGAAACGCTGTTCGACCAGCCTGAGAATCCATTCCCGTGGATGAGCGAGATGATCGACCTGAAGAAGGAACGCAACTTCTTCGAGACCCGCGTGACCGAATACCAGACCGGCGGCGCCCTGAACTGGGACTGATCCGTTTCTGCGTCACCAGGAACCCGGCCACGCGCCGGGTTTTTTTATGGGTGAGGGGTGAGCCCACGCAGCCCCTCTGCCTAACATGTCGAATTGGATGCTGCCGGACGAGTGATTCCAGATAATCCGGTGGCAAATTCAAGATGATGATCTAGAGTGATGGTGATAGCCGTTTGATTTGATTCAGAATTTTTCTGGTTTTTTAAGATAGCTGAATCGCCCCATTTCAGATAATCATCATGCCGGAGTTCCGCCACGCCGACCTCAAGCTGCTGAATCCTTCCTTCGATTCGTCGCTGGTCGACGTGTTGACGGAACTGGAGCAGCTGCGCCGCCTGCAGATCGTCGGCAGCACGCCAGCGCCGGTTTTTCTCCAGCTCAAGCAAATCTTCCACATGCTTGAGAGCCTGGGCTCGGCGCGCATCGAGGGCAACCACACCACGTTGGCAGACTATGTAGAGTCGGCCGTCGAAGGCCGCACGCAGGACAGCGACCAGCTGCGCGAGATATCTAATATAGAAGACGCCATGCAATATATAGAGCGGACCGTCGAACCAGGCGGCCCGATCAGCGAGCGCTTCGTGCGCGAGTTGCATAGCATGGCGGTGCTTGGTCTGACTAGAGAGGGCGACCGCAACCCCGGCGCCTATCGTAGCGAGCCGGTACGGATCGCCCAGTCCCGCCACCTGCCGCCGCCACCGCTCCAAGTGCCAGCCTATATGCAGGAACTGATCGCCTTTATCAACCACGGCGCACCGCCGAAATACGACCTCATCAAAGTGGCGACTGCCCATCACCGCTTCGCCTGGATACATCCCTTCGGCAACGGCAATGGCCGCGTGGTCCGCCTCCTGACCTATGCGCTGCTAATTAAGTACGGCTACAACGTGCGCGAAGGGGGCCGCGTGCTTAACCCGACCGCCGTGTTCTGCAACGACCGCGACCACTATTATGAGATGCTGGCCCTCGCCGACCTGGGCCACGACGCCGCACTGGAAGGCTGGTGCATCTACGTCCTGCAAGGCATCCTGGACGAGTTGCGCAAGGTCGACCGCCTCGCCGACTACAGCTACTTCCAGGAAAAAATCCTCGTCCCGGCGCTGGCCGTGTCGCGCGAGCGCGGTCTCATCACTGCGGACGAACACGCCGTGCTGCTGACCGTGATGAAGCTGAAGACCGCCAAGTCGGCCGACCTCGCCCCCAGTCTGCCTGCGCTCAGCGACGCGCAGCGCACCTACCAGCTCAGAAAGCTGGTGGATCGGAAGATGCTGCAGCCCATCCACGGGGGCGCGCGGCAGTACTCGCTGTCCTTCACTTCCAGCTATCTGCTGCGCGGCGTGGTCAAGGCGCTGGGCGAGCAGGGCTTCATCCCGCCGTCGCTGAACTAGCCGGCGGCGGCGATCGCCTCGATCTCTAACATCGCCTCCGGCGCGTACAGCGCCGCCACTTCCACGATGGTGTCGGCCGGGTAGGGCGGCGCGAACCACTGGCGCCGCAGCTCGACGATCTTGCCGAAGTGCCGCATCGACGTCAGGTAGATGGTCACCTTGATGACGCGCTGCAAGCTTGAGCCGCCGGCCAGCAGCACCCGCTCCAGGTTGCGGAAAGCCTGCGCGGCTTGCGCGTCGAAATCGTCCGCGCCGACGATGGCGCCGTCGTCGCCCACGCCGGCCTGGCCGGATATATAGAGCAGCCCGCCGGCGCGGATCGCCTGCGACAGCAGGTAGGGCGCGTACGGGTCGGGCGTGGTGTGGATCTGTTCAAGCTGCATGGCGAATCCTTTCAATGACTGAGTTAAAATGAATCGAAGCCCATTATGCGAACGCCGCTCCATGGCGGCAAACGATCATTCCTCATTCGATAGATGAGAAAAACTAAGCCATCGACAGCATGAGAAAACTGCCCGCCATCGGCGCCCTGCGCGTGTTCGAAGCGGCCGCGCGCCGCCTCAGCTTCAAGGACGCTGCCGAGGAGCTGAACGTCACGCCCACCGCCGTCAGCCACCAGATCAAGCACCTGGAGCAGGCCATCGGCGTGGCGCTGTTCGAGCGCGGTCCGCGCCGCGTCACCCTGACCGCCGCCGGGCGCCAGCTGTTCCCCACCTTGCGCGACGGCTTCGACAGCATCGAGCGCGCCATCGAGCAGCTGGTGCGCGCGCAGGGCGCGCAGGTGGCGCGGCTGTCGTCGACGGTGGCCTTCATGGCGCGCCGGCTGGCCACCCGCGCCGGCGCCTTCCGCGACGCTTACCCCGACTGGACGCTGCGCCTGGACGCCTCCAACGAACTGGTGGACCTCGACGCCGATGCCGACGCGGCCATCCGCTACGGCAGCGGCCTGTATCCCGGCCTGCTGGTCGAGCACTTGTTCGAGGACCGCTTCGCGCCCGTGTGCAGTCCGCTGCTCAACATCCGCAGCATGCGCGAGCTGCGCCGCGCCACCCTGATCCACTTCGAGTGGGGCGACGCGGTGCGCGGCGACGAGCGCGCGGTCGAGTGGCGCCAGTGGTTGTCGGCCGCCGGCGCGGCCGGCATCGACGCCGACACCGGCGTCTCCTTCAGCGAGGAACTGCACGCGGTGCAGGCGACCATCGCCGGCCAGGGCATCGGCTTGCTGAGTCTCACTTTGGTGGAGGAGGAGCTCGCGGCCGGCGTGCTGGTGCAGCCGTTCGAGTTGTCGCTCGAGAGCTTCCGCTACGACCTGGTGTACAGCGCGCGCGCGTCGGCGCGGCCGGCCACGACGGTGTTGCGCCATTGGGTGCGCGAGCACTTCGGCGCGCACTGACCGGCGCGCGCCGGCGCACCCAAAACCGCGCGCGTCCATACGCCAAAACTGCGCGTCGAAGTGCGCCTGCGCGCACAAGGCTTCCTTGCCCGCGCACCGAAAAAATGCGCACGCACTTTTCGAATTCGCGCGCGCGCATCGGCGTGATCGGAGCGCCGAAAATCGCTGTGCAGTGTCTTCATTTGACGAACTAATGTGCGATAGCGCGCCTAACGTGCAAAAAAGAGTGCGAAAGTGAGTTGTGCCGGTTGCGCACCGACAAGGTTTTCGTGTACTTTACGAGATTGAATTTGCGTGATTTTTTTTGTGCGGTTTTTTGAACCGCGCGGCCCCGCAAAACGATCAACAAAATGGGATACGAACACGCACGAGTATGCACAAGACCACACCGTTTTTTCGATGACCGCCTTGCCTGAGAACGACTCAGGTCGGGCGGTTTTTTCTTCGAAAATCAAAACGCGATGTGGCTGCGATGGGGACGACCGGAGCTGAGCGCACGCCCGCGACCCGCGAACATCGCAACAAGATTTAGTGCGTCGGCCGTTCAAGTGAACGGCGACGCCAGGGCTGAAGCGCTGCAAACGTGAGGAGTTGCAGCAGTTCAGCTGGTGCCGAATTCATTAGCGCAAACCGTCGTTTGCGCCGATGAATAATTCGCCTGGCCAGGGGGCCGGACGGGTTTAAATCTTGTGCGTAATTCTCATCTCTAGATGAAGGAGAGACCAAAATGGCTACAGCAAAAGCAAAGAAAGAAGTAAAGAAACCAGCGGCTAAACCAGCCGCTGCCGCCAAACCAGCCGCTAAGAAGGCCGCCGCCAAGCCGGCAGCCAAGCCAGCGGTGAAAGCTGCCGCTAAACCGGCTGCTAAACCAGCAGCGAAGAAAGCCGCCGCGAAACCGGCAGCCAAGCCAGCCGCTAAGGCAGCAGCCAAGCCGGCAGCGAAACCAGCAGCCAAGAAAGCCGCAGCCAAGCCGGTAGCGAAGAAAGCCGCAGCGAAGCCAGTAGCGAAAAAAGCTGCAGCCAAGCCAGCAGCCAAGCCAGCAGCGAAAGCAGCAGTCAAGCCGGTAGCGAAGAAAGCCGCCGCTAAGCCAGCCGCCAAACCAGCGGCGAAGAAAGCCGCAGCTAAGCCAGCAGCTAAGCCAGTTGCCAAGAAAGCCGCTGCTAAGCCAGCAGCCAAGCCAGCAGCGAAGAAGGCCGCCGCCAAGCCAGCCGCTAAACCAGCTGCGAAAAAAGCCGCTGCCAAACCAGCTGCCAAGAAAGCTGCTGCCAAACCGGCCGCCAAAGCTGCCGCTAAACCAGCTGCCAAGAAAACTGCCGCCAAGCCTGCAGCTAAACCGGCTGCGAAAAAAGCTGCCGCGAAACCTGCAGCCAAGCCGGCCGCCAAAGCTGCTGCTAAACCAGCCGCCAAGCCAGCCGCGAAACCTGCAGCCAAGCCGGCCGCTAAAGCCGCTGCCAAGCCTGCCGCCAAGCCTGCGGCCAAAGCAGCAGCCAAGCCTGCGGCGAAAGGCGTCGCCAAGCCAGCAGCAAAAAAGGCCGTTAAGGCAGCTGCCAAGCCGGCAGCTGCCAAGCCAGTAGCCGCGCCTGCTGCTCCCGCAGCAGCGCCGGCCGCTGCTGCCGCGCCGGCCGCACCCGCTCCAGTAGCCGCCAAACCGGCAGCGAAAAAGCCGGCCGCGCCGAAAGCCGCTGCGCCTAAGAAGGAAGCCGCCAAGCCTGCAGCACCTGCTGCTGCCGCCGCTCCTGCTGCCGCGCCAGCCGCCAAGACCGTGCCAACCCCGGCGGCCGCATGGCCGTTCCCGACCAGCACTCGTCCATCCTGAGCTGAGTCGTCGCTAGCCTTATGAGGCGAGGCCGCTGTGTGAGACAATCACACAGCGGTTTTTTTATGGAGGGAGCCCGTGCTTAGTATCGTCATGCTGATAGTGGACACCATCGCCGGTTTGCTTGGCGCTGTCCTGTTGTTGCGCTTCTGGATGCAAGCCATCCGCGTGCGTCCGCCGTCGTCGGTGGCCCAGTTCACCTTCCAGCTGTCGGACTGGCTGGTGCGCCCGCTGCGCCGCGTGGTGCCGGGGGTGGGCGGCTTCGATTGGGCCAGCCTGATCGGCGCCTTCCTGATCGTTTTCCTGGCCACCTCGGTGCTGTTCTTCGTCGGCGCGCCGTGGCAGACCGTGCTGCTGGCCGCGCTGCACCGCTTCCTGCAATGGATACTGTACGGCTTCATGGCCATGCTGGTGATTGAGGCGATCTTCAGCTGGGTCAACCCGCACGCGCCGCTGGCGCCCTTCATCCGGGCCCTCAACGAGCCGCTGCTGCGTCCTCTGCGCAAGGTGGTGCCGCTGGTGGGTAACCTGGACCTGTCGCTGCTGGTGGCCCTGATCCTGCTGCAGATCGCGCAGCTGGTGCTAGGCATGCTGTTCGGCCGCTAGACAAAAAAAGGGGACGCCGCGGCGTCCCCTTCTTCATTGCGCCGCCGGCGCGTCAATTTCACTCGTAACGGTAGCCGAAGGCCGCTTCGAAGCGGTCGGCAATCTGCTGCTTCGTCAGCACGTGGTTCTGCGCGCCCTTGTGGGCGATCTTGATCGCGCCCAGCAGGCTGGCCAGGCGGCCGGTGGTTTCCCAGTTCAGGTCGTGCGTGATGCCGTACAGCAGGCCGGCGCGGTAAGCGTCGCCGCAGCCGGTCGGGTCCAGCACCGCTTCGGCCGTCACGGCCGGGATGACGATGCGCTGGCCGCCGGTGTAGATTTCCGAACCCTGCTCTCCGCGCGTGACGATCAGCGCCTCCAGGCGGGATGCGATGTCTTGCAGGGTCAGGCCGGTCTTCGACATCAGCAGCTCGATCTCGTAATCGTTGCAGGTCACATAGGTGGCCTTGTCGATGAAGGCGATCAGCTGCTCGCCGTTGAACATCGGCATCTGCTGGCCCGGGTCGAACATGAAGGGAATGCCCAGCGCGGCCAGGTCGTCGGCGTGCTTGAGCATGCCCAGGTGGCCGTCCGGCGAAATGATGGCCACGCGCGCCGCGCCGGCGTTGGCCACCGGGTTCTCGTGCGCGAACGACATCGCACCCGGGTGGAAGGCGTTGATCTGGTTGTTCTCGCTGTCGGCGGTGACGAAGCACTGCGCCGTGTAGGCGTCGCCCTTGACCAGGATGTTGGCCGTCGAGATGCCCAGCTTCTGCAGGCGCGCCAGGTAGGGGCCGCTGTCCTGGCCCATCACGCCGACGATGCGGCCGTCGCCGCCCAGCAGTTTCAGGTTGTAGGCGATGTTGCCGGAGCAGCCGCCGAATTCGGTGCGCATGGTCGGCACCAGGAAGGACACGTTCACCTTGTGCAGCTGGTCGGCCAGCAGGCTGTCGGCGAAGCGGCCCTCATGCTGCATGATGAAGTCGATGGCGAGCGATCCGCAGATCAGGGAAGTCTGGTTCATCTGATTTTTCTCCGTGAAACCCCGTCCTTCAGGACGGGGAGTGAAAGGAGCCGACGGCGAAGCCATCGAACTCGCATGATGAGTACGGAACCAAATTCGGCTCCGCAGGTCAAACCAATATGAATCTGGTCTACCGTTATCGTGTGAAGTCCTTGACCGGCTTGCTGAACCAGCAGGCGCGGGCAGTCAACTTCGTGTGGAACTACTGCAACGACAGGCAGAAGGATGCGTTGCGCTTTAACCGGCCCTGGCATAGCGGTTTTGATCTGATTAGGCTGACCACCGGCTGCAGCAAGGAACTGAAGCTGCATTCGGGAACGGTGAACGACGTGTGCCAGCAGTATGCAAAATCGCGCAGCCAGTCTCGCCGCCCCTATCTGCGCTACCGTGGCCGGAAGTCTTTGGGCTGGGTGCCGCTCAAAGGGCGCGAACTGAAGCGGGAGGGTAATGCCTTCCGTTTTGCAGGCAATACCTTTCGCGTATTTTACTCGAGGCCGTTGCCCGAAGGGAAGATCCTCGATGGCACCAATTTTTCGCGCGACCTGCTTGGCAATTGGTTTCTGAACATCGTGCTCGACGTAGCGGAGCCGCCTGCCCGGATGCCGGTACGCGGCGTCGGCATCGACCTTGGCTTGATGGATCTGGCTACGCTGTCCGATGGCGAAAAAATCGCCGCGCCGCAGATATACCGCGAGGCTGAGGCGGCGCTGGCGGTGGCGCAGCGCGCGCGCAAAACGCGGCGGGTCAAGGCCATCCATGCCAGGATTGCCAACCGCCGGCGCGATTTTCTGCACAAGCTTTCCACCCGCATGGTGCGCGCTTGCGACTACATCGTGGTTGGCAATGTCCATGCCGCCGCCCTCGCCAGAACCAGCATGGCGAAGTCGGTTCTTGATGCAGGCTGGTCGTCCTTTCGCAATCAACTGGCGTACAAGGCTGTTAAGCATGGCGCCTGGTTCGAGGAAGTGGACGAACGTTTGACCACCCATATCTGTTCGACTTGTGAAAAGCCATTCCAGACCCTCGCGCCAAGGCGGGGACCGAAAGGTATCGCAGACCTTGGAGTAAGAGAATGGCGGTGCGGGGATTGCGGTGCTGAACATGATCGAGACCTCAATACTGCGTTAAACATTCTCCGTCGCGGACGTGCGACGCTGTCTGCAGGAATCTCCCTCCTTTAGGGCCGAGAGGACGTCAAGATAGTGTCTTATGGGTAGAAAACTGCGATGTGATAGCCCGATGCCTTGATCTGGGCCAACTCGAAATACAGCTTAACTGATTGCTCGGAGCGCGGGGCGAAACCTTTGGCGATATCAGCCGGGTTGGCCGGGAGGGCTGGCTTGCCAGTGTTGCCTGCGTTGCCGGCGTTGGCCAGGTAGTCGCGCGGCGAGAACACGCGCCGCAGCACGGGCTTGCCGGCGTCGTCGTTCAGTATCAGCTCGATGTGCGGCCAGGCCTGGGCGCTGCGCGCGCCGTTGCGCAGGGTGGTGGTGAAGCTGAATACATTGTCGGCCAGCGTCTGCAGCTCGCCTTGTTCGATGCTCAGCGCGTCGATCTGCGCCGGCAGGTCCACGGTGCAGCCAACCAGCGCGCAGGCCGACACCAGCATCGGCTTCAGCGCAGGCACGGCGGCGGCCAGCGGGTTGCGGAAGGTGCCCAGCACCTGCGCGGCCAGCGCGGCCAGCAGCAGCGGTATGCCAAGCGCCATGGCCACGCGGGAGGCCTTGCCGACCTGCTGGCGGCGGCGGCCACGCTTCACGAAGCCGGGTTCGTTGTCGTCCGCAGCGCCGGCGCCGGCGCCGGCGCTGGCTGCAGCACCTGCGCTGGCCAAGCCGGCCGAGACGGGTGTGGCTGGGCCGCTGCTGGCGCGTGCGGTGTTGTCTTCGGCGAGCGGGAGCGCTTCGGCGCCTGGCTGGAGTCCCGCTTCAATATCCGATTCGGTATCCGCTTGGGCATCCGACTCCGTGCCTGGGAGCTGCTCCGTGGCGGCATCGGCATCTGCGGGCGGGGGAGCGGCACCGGATAGCGTGACGATGTCCTCATCGTCGTCCTCCGGCGCATCGCTGCGGGCCGGGTAGGCGTCCAGCTCGAAACTGTCGTGCAGCGCCACGGCGGTCAGGTGTTCGTCAGGGGGCAGGTCCAGCGTGGGCTCGCGGCGGCCGTGCGGCTCGTCGTCGACCGGCGCGGGCAGGGCAGGGGAGGTCGCTTGCGGCTCGTCGTCGACATCGACGTCAATATCGACGTCAATATCGACGTCCAGGTCCAGTTCGATTGCCTCGTCGTCGGGCTGCGCGGGCGGGGCGCTGGGAGCAGGCTCGGGCTCGGGTTCGGGCTCGGGCTCGGGCTCGGGTTCCAGCGTGGCTTCGGGCACAAACTCCGGCTCAGGCGTAATAAGCTCAGGCTCAGGCTCAGGCTCAGGCGAGAATTCCGGCTCCAGCTCCGGCGCAGCGTCATCCTCCGCCTCGGCGGCGCGCGCGTCGAGCGTGGTGATCAGGGCTTCAAGTTCGGGAGAGGAGGTGGGCGCCGGAGTGGGCGCCGCTGGCATGTCGATGATGACGGGCTGCTTGAGCGCCGCTTCCACCAGCGCGGCGTTGCCGTCGAAAACTTCATGGCAGGCGCCGCAGCGCACTATGCCCCCACGTAATTTCAGCTGGTCGTGGGCGACCCGAAATATCGTGTTGCAGTGGGGGCATTTGGTGGCGAGCGCCATCGGCTAGCGTGAGCTTAGCGGGCTTGCGGTGCAGTATCGCTGCCAAGCACGCCGTGCAGCGCAACCCAGCCGTCCAGCTCCGCCCACACGCCCAGCTTGATGAACGGCGCGTACGCGGCTGCCACTTCCTCCGCCTGGCGCGCCAGCACGCCGGACAGGATCAGCGAGCCGCCTTCGGCCACGCGGCCCGACAGCATCGGCGCCATCAGCTTCAGTGGGCTCGACAGGATGTTGGCCACCACGGTGTCGAAGCGTGCATTCGCATGCGCCGACGCCGCGAAGCTGTCCGGCAGGAAGTATTCGATCTCACCGACCTGGTTGCGCTGCGCATTGTCGCGCGCCGACTCGATCGCCTGCGGATCGATGTCCACGCCGGCCACCGCGCCCGCGCCCAGCTTCTTGGCCACCATGGCCAGGATGCCCGAGCCGCAGCCGTAGTCCAGCACCGTCTTGCCCGGCGCCGGATGCGCTTCCAGCCACTCCATGCACAGGCGGGTGGTCGGATGCGAACCGGTGCCGAAGGCCAGGCCCGGGTCCAGTTCCAGGATCAGGGCGTCCGGATCCGGCGCCTCGTGCCAGCTCGGCACCACCCAGATGTTCTTGCCGATGTGGATGGGATCGAACTGCGACTGCGTCAGACGCACCCAATCCTGCTCCTCCACACCGCGCAGCGTGTACTTCGGCACTTCGGCCAGGCTGATGGCGGCGGCCGCGTCGGCCACGATGGCCGCCTGGTCGGCGTCCTCACCGGTCAGCGCCACGACGCGGGAATGGTCCCACGCCGCTTCTTCCGGCTCCATGCCCGGCTCGCCGAACAACGGCTTCTCGGCGTCGGTGCCCTCATCGGCATCTTCCACCGAGACCGACAGCGCGCCCGCTTCCATCAACGCGTCCGACAGCGCCTCGGCGTGGTCGCGCGCGACCTCGATGACGATTTCTACGTAGTTCATTTGTCCGCCTTGGGCATCGCTGCCAGTTTCTGTTCCAGATAATGGATGTTGGTGCCGCCTTCGATGAAGCGCGCGTCCACCATCAGTTCGCGGTGCAGCGGGATGTTGGTCAGGATGCCCTCGACCACCATTTCCGACAGCGCGATCTGCATGCGGCGGATAGCCTGCTCGCGGGTGGCGCCGTAGGTGATGACCTTGCCGATCATCGAATCGTAGTGCGGCGGAACGTAATAGCCGGCGTACGAATGCGAGTCGACGCGCACGCCCGGACCGCCCGGCGCGTGCCAGGAGGTGATGCGGCCCGGCGACGGGGTGAACTTGAACGGGTCTTCGGCGTTGATGCGGCACTCGATGGCGTGGCCGGCCAGCATCACGTCGCGCTGGCGGAAGCGCAGCTTCTCGCCGGCGGCGATACGGATCTGCTCCTGCACGATGTCGATGCCGGTGATCATTTCGGTTACCGGATGCTCTACCTGCACGCGGGTGTTCATCTCGATGAAGTAGAACTCGCCGTTCTCGTACAGGAACTCGAAGGTGCCCGCGCCGCGGTAGCCGATCTTGCGGCAGGCTTCTGCGCAGCGGTCGCCGATCTTCTCGATCAGCTTGCGCGGGATGCCAGGCGCTGGCGCTTCTTCAATCACTTTCTGGTGGCGGCGCTGCATCGAGCAGTCGCGCTCGCCCAGCCACACGGCGTTCTTGTGCTCGTCGGCCAGGATCTGGATCTCCACATGGCGCGGATTTTCCAGGTACTTCTCCATATACACTTCCGGATTGCCGAACGCAGCGCCGGCTTCCGCCTTGGTCATGGCCACTGCGTTGATCAGCGCCGCCTCGGTGTGCACCACGCGCATGCCGCGACCGCCGCCGCCGCCAGCTGCCTTGATGATGACCGGGTAGCCCACCTTGCGGGCGATCTGCACGATGGCTTTCGGGTCTTCCGGCAGCGCGCCTTCCGAACCGGGCACGCATGGCACGCCGGCCTTGATCATGGCCTGCTTGGCCGACACCTTGTCGCCCATGATGCGGATCGATTCGGCGCGCGGGCCGATGAACACGAAGCCGGATTTCTCCACGCGCTCGGCGAAGTTGGCGTTCTCCGACAGGAAGCCGTAGCCCGGGTGGATCGCTTCGGCGTCGGTCACTTCAGCCGCGCTGATGATGGCCGGCATGTTCAGATAGCTCAGGGTGGAGGCGGCCGGACCGATGCAGACCGACTCGTCGGCCAGCTTCACGTACTTGGCGTCCTTGTCGGCTTCGGAGTGGACCACCACCGTCTTGATGCCCATTTCTCGGCAGGCGCGCTGGATGCGCAGCGCGATTTCGCCGCGGTTGGCAATGAGGATTTTTTCAAACATGGCAGGTTCTGTGTTTGTGGGGAGCGGCTGCTCCAGGGTGTAGAGAGAGTGCGGAACCAGATCGGGGCGGCCGGCGGAAGCATCCACGGGCCGCGCGCCCGATTTAGCCGATCACAAACAGGGGTTGGCCGAACTCGACCGGTTGGCCGTTTTCCACCAGGACCTGGGTCACAACGCCGGCCACGTCCGCGTCGATTTCGTTAAGCAGCTTCATCGCTTCGATGATGCACAGGGTGTCGCCTTCCTTGATGGACTGGCCCACTTCGACGAAGGCGGCGGCGCCCGGCGCCGAGGAGCGGTAGAAGGTGCCCACCATCGGCGACTTGACCACGTGGCCGGTCGGCTCAGCGGGGGCAGCCGGGACGCTGGCGACTGGTGCGGCCGCCACAGGCGCGGCGTGCTGCTGGTACTGCGGCTGCATGCCTTGCGGTTGCATCATCACAACCTGGTTTTGCGGCATGGCGGACGACTTGACGATGCGTACTTTGCTCTCGCCTTCCGTCACTTCGAGCTCGGCAATATCCGATTCAGCGACCAAGTCAATCAACGTCTTGAGCTTGCGTAGATCCATCTGAGACTCCCTGTGTATCTTTGTTATGTGATTGTGGGCAGCGCGCCATTGTGGGGCGGCGCCGCGATAAATGCGCGCAGATCGCGTAGATTAACGTTTTTTAAGAGCAAAGTCGATGGCTAAGCGATACCCGTCTATGCCCAGGCCGCAGATCGTTCCTTGCGCGACCGCGCTGAGAAAAGAATGGTGGCGGAATTCCTCACGCCGGTAAATGTTCGAAATATGGACTTCCACGAACGGAATCGCCACCCCGGCCAGCGCATCGCGCAGGGCCACGCTGGTGTGCGTCAGGCCGCCCGGGTTGATGACGATCATGTCCACGCCTTCGCCGCGCGCGGCATGGATACGGTCGATCAGCGCCCCTTCGTGGTTGCTCTGGAAACAAGACAGCTGGGCGCCGGCGGCTTGCGCCTGCGCTTGCGCGGCCCGTTCCACATCGGCCAGGGTGTCACTGCCGTAAACCTCAGGCTCGCGCGTCCCCAGCAAATTCAGGTTGGGGCCATTCAGTAGCAGGAGGTTTTTTGCCATGTGTTCAGACCGTTTTCCGCGAAAGTTTCGCATTTTGCCGCCAACAGCGACCCTTGGCAAGTGAAAATATATTGCCGAAATTATTACATGCTTGCAAGATCCGCACGCAATTCATCGAACTTCAGGCGGCCCAGATAGGTCTTTTTGACCTGGCCATCGGCGCTGATGAGTACGGTGAACGGCAAGCCGCCGTGGGCGTTGCCCAGCTGGCGCGACAAGTCCGTGCCGCTCATGCCGCCCACGTACACAGGATAGGCGATTTTGTGTTTTTCGGCGAATTCGGCGATGTTGGCGGGGCTATCGATGCCGATGCCAATGATTTGCAAGCCCTTGACGGCCTGTTCGCCCTGCAGCGCCGACAATTCCGGCATTTCTTCCACGCAGGGCGCGCACCAGGTGGCCCAGAAGTTCACCACCAGCGGCTTGCCCTGCCACTGCGCCAGCGCCTGCTCCACGCCTTTGCCGTCCTTGAGCTTTTGCTGGTACAGCGCCGCCACCGGCGCCGCTGCCGCCGTGCCAGCCGCTGCAGCGGGTTTGGCGGCGGGGGCTGTGGTCTTCATATTGGCCCACACGCCGGCCGCGCCGCAGGCGATAGCAATCGCCGCGTATACAAGATAGTTCTTCTTAAACATTATATTTCTGAGTTGTATTAAATATCGTGGCTGTCAGATAGTAGCAAGGCCCGTACGCCCGCGATGTCGGCACGGATCGGCCTGCCGTCGCTGCGCGCTTTCAGCGCGCCGCGCATATCGTCCAGTTCATACAGTGCCGCGTGCACGCCCTCCTTGTGCCACAGGAAGCTCACCGTCTCGACCGGTTCGTAGCGCGGCCCCTTGAAGTGCGGCGTTTCCGAGATGTCGATGTTGACGTTCTTATTCAGCAGGAAGATCTCCACCTCCTTGGCGCTGTCGGCAAACAGCTGCAGGTGGATATCGTCGTGCGGCCCTGCCGTGCCGTTCAGCACGGCGCCGGTGAGGAAGGGATTGTACTGCTCCAGCGCTTCCATCACCTGCAGCGCGGCGGTGCGCAGCCGGAACAGGCGCGCCGGCTGCGTGTCCGCGTTGAACAGCGCGTGGTACAGCCGCACCTCTTCTTCGATCTGGCTGTTGTCCGGCAATACGCTGGCGCTGCCGTTGTGCTGTTCGCCCAGCACCTGGCGCGCGGCCTTGCGCTTGGCGGTGGCGTAGTCGGCGCCGTCGGCGGCAATCAGCCGCGCCGCGGCCGCCGCCACCTGTGCGCGCAGCAGTTGAATGTCATCGTTTGGGGGAGGCGTCATGTCCGAGATCATACTCTGAACCGGAAGAAGCCACGCGTCAGGTAAAATCACCGTCCTGACAGTTTGTCCGACCCTTGTTTCATAAGCACCCTCAACATGCATATTCATATACTAGGTATTTGCGGCACCTTCATGGGCGGCCTGGCCGTGCTGGCCAAAGAGGCGGGCCACCGCGTCACCGGCTGCGACGCCAACGTCTACCCGCCGATGAGCACCCAGCTCGAAGCCCAGGGCATCGAGCTGATACAGGGCTTCGGCCCGGAACAGGTGGCGCTCAACCCCGATCTGTATGTAATAGGCAACGTTGTCTCGCGCGGCAATCCGCTGGTGGAGGAAATCCTCAACCGCAGCTTGCCCTACGTGTCCGGCCCGCAGTGGATGGGCGAGCACATCCTGCGCAACAAATGGGTGCTGGCCGTGGCCGGCACGCACGGCAAGACCACCACCTCGGCCATGCTGGCCTGGATCCTGGAAGACGCCGGCTACGCGCCCGGCTTCCTGATTGGCGGCGTGCCGATGAACTTCGGCATCTCGGCGCGCCTGAGCGGCACTGCCGGCGGCAAGGCCGTGGACTCGGACTTCTTCGTCATCGAAGCGGACGAATACGACACCGCCTTCTTCGACAAGCGCAGCAAGTTCGTGCACTACCACGCCAAGACCGCCGTGCTGAACAACCTGGAATACGATCACGCCGACATCTTCCCCGATCTGGGCGCCATCGAAACCCAATTCCACCACCTGGTGCGCACCGTGCCCGGCATCGGCCGCGTCATCGCCAACGCCGACGAGGCGGCGTTGGGCCGCGTGCTCAAGCGCGGCTGCTGGAGCGAGAAGGAAAGCTTCGGTGGCGTCGACGACGCCAACTGGAAATTGAAAGAGCACGACGACGGCAGCTTCGACGTCATCTTCAACGGCGCCGTGGCCGGCAAGGTGCAGTGGCAGCTGACCGGCCGCCATAACCGCAGCAACGCGCTGGCCGCCATTGCCGCCGCGCGCCACGTCGGCGTGCCGATCGCGCAGGCGGCCGAGTCGCTGGCCAAATTCGAGAGCGTCAAGCGGCGCATGGAAGTGCGCGGCGTGGTCAAGGACGTCACCGTCTACGACGACTTCGCCCACCATCCTACCGCCATCGCCACCACCGTGGGCGGCCTGCGCCAGAAGCTCAAGGCCGGGGCCGCCGCCGGACGCATCCTGGCCGTGCTCGAGCCGCGCTCCAACACCATGAAGCTGGGCGCCATGAAAGACGCCTTGCCCGGCAGCCTGGCCGAGGCCGACCTGGTGTTCGGTTTCGGCAGCGAACAGTCGCTCGGCTGGAGCCTGGGCGCCGCGCTCGCGCCCATGGGCGAGGTGGCCAGCGCCTACGACGACCTCGACGCCATGGTACAAGCCATCGTCGGGCACGCGCGGCCGGGCGACCACGTAGTGGTCATGAGCAACGGCGGCTTCGGCGGCGTGCACCAGAAGCTGCTGGAGGCGCTGGCCCGATGATTTTGTATCTGCACGGATTCCGCTCCTCGCCGCAATCGATGAAGGCGCGGCTGATGGGCGAGCGCATGGCCGGGCTGGGCCGCAGCGCCGACTACCTGTGCCCGCAGTTGCCGGCCTCGCCCAGGCTGGCCATGGAACTGGCGCTGTCTCTGGTGGATGGCGTGCCAGCCGGGGAACTGGCGGTGGTCGGCTCCTCGCTGGGCGGCTACTACGCCACCTGGCTGGCCGAGCGCCTCGGCTGCCGCGCCGTGCTGCTCAACCCGGCCATCGTGCCGCGCCAGGACCTGCAGAAGCACGTCGGCGTCACCACCCAGTACCATTCCGACGCGCCGTTCGAGTTCAAGCCTGAATATATAGACGAACTGCGCGCGCTGGATGTGGCGCGGATCAGCCAGCCCGGGCGCTACTTCCTGATTGCCGCCACCGGCGACGAAGTGCTGGACTACCGCGACATGGTGGCGCACTATCAAGGCGCGCGCCAGCATGTGATCCAGGGCAGCGACCACGGCATCAGCGAATTCGCCGACTATATAGATGAGGTGCTGGCGTTCTGCGGCATCGGCGCCGGCGGCCCGCGGTGAAGGGCCGTTCGCTGCGTCTTGCGAACTGGCACAGCCATGTGATCGCCGTCAACGCGCCGGAAGCCGTGCGCCACTGGCTCACCGGCGGCGGTTCGCTGACGAACAAATTGAAAGCGCACAGCCGCGCCTTCCGCGTGCAGAAACTGCACCAGAGCCCGGCGCTCTGCCTGGCCGACGAGGCGGCCGCCATCGGCCTGCACCGGCCCAGCCGGGTGATTGAACGCGAGGTGCTGCTGCGGTGTGATAATACGCCCGTGGTGTTCGGGCACACGGTCGTGCCGACCTCGGCCGACGCCGGCGACTGGCCGCTGTTCAGCGCGCTGGGCGAACGCTCGCTCGGCTCCACGCTGTTCGGCGACCCGCAGGTGCGGCGCGGCGAGCTGGAGTTCGCGCGCCTGCGCGCCAGCCACCCGCTGGCCCGGCGCGCCCGGGCCGCTGTGGGGCAGGCGGCGACGGGCTTGCAGGACGAACAGATATTGTATGCACGGCGCTGCCTGTATCAGCGCCACAATGGATTGCTGCTGGTGACCGAAGTGTTCATGCCCCAAGTGCTGGACCTGGTCCCATCCGCAGTCAACTCGACTTTAGAGAACAGAACATAATAATGAACGTATTTTTCGAAGAATCCGGCGACTTCAAGGTCGGCTCCGTCATGTCCCACGCGGGCGAGGCCTACCAGGTGGAAATGGCCAGCGGCAAGCGCAACAAGGTCAAAGCCAAGGACGTGCTGCTGCAGTACGAAAAGCCGGCCCCGGCCGAGCTGCTGGAGCAGGCCAAGGCGGTCGCCGCCGAGATCGACCTGGAATTCCTGTGGGAAGTGGCCGGCGAAGAAGAGTTCGGCTTTGCCGAGCTGGGCGCCGAGTACTTCGGCCACGCGCCGCTGCCGCACGAGGCGGCCGGCCTGATCCTGGGCCTGCACAACGCGCCCATCTATTTCTACAAGAAGGGCCGCGGCCGCTACAAGAAGGCGCCCGAGCAGTCGCTGCGCGCCGCGCTGGCCGGCATCGAAAAGAAAAAGCAGCAGGCCGTGATCCAGGCCCAGTACGTGGAAGAGCTGAAAGCCAACAAACTGCCCGACAGCATGAAGCCCATCGTCTGGCAGCTGCTGTTCAAGCCGGACAAGAACACCATCGAATACAAGGCGCTGGAAGCGGCCTGCAATGACACGCACCAGAGCCCGCAGCGCCTGATGCTGGCCGCCGGCGGCATTGCCTCGCCGAAGGACTTGCACATGTCCAAGTTCCTGTTCGAGAACTTCCCGAAAGGCGCCGGCTTCCCGGACGTGCCGGTGCCCAGCGCGCCGGCCAACCTGCCGCTGGCTGCCGTGGAAGCGTTCTCGATCGACGACGTCACCACCACCGAGATCGACGACGCCTTCTCCGTCACGCACCTGGCGGACGGCAAGGTCAAGGTCGGCATCCACATCGCCGCGCCCGGCCTGGGCATCCGCCCGGACGACGCGGTCGACAAGATGGCGCGCGCGCGCATGTCCACCGTGTATATGCCCGGCGACAAGATCACCATGCTGCCGGACGCCATCGTCGACGCGTTCACCCTGGCCGAAGGCAAGACCTGCCCGGCGCTGTCGCTGTACGCCACGCTAGACCCGGCCGACTGGAGCGTGGTCGGTACCGAGACGCGCGCCGAGCTGGTGCCCATCGCCAACAATTTGCGCCACAACACGCTGGACGACCTGGTCAACGAAGAGACCTTGGCCAGCGGCGAGGGCGAGTACCCGCGCAAGGCCGAGCTGGGCCTGCTGTGGAAATGGGCGCTGCAGCTGGAAGCGGGCCGCATGGTCAAGCGCGAAGGCTTCGGCCTGAAGCCGGAGCAGAACAACCGGGTCGACTACAACTTCTACGTCGAGGACGACGTGGTGACGGTGACCCGGCGCAAGCGCGGCGCGCCGCTCGACAAGATCGTCGCCGAACTGATGATCTTCGCCAACAGCACCTGGGGCAAGCTGATGCACGACCATGGCGTGCCCGGCATCTACCGCAGCCAGGGCCAGGGCGTGGGCGGCTGGGCCGCCAAGATGCAGGTGCGCATGCTCACGCACGCCGCGCCGCACCAGGGCCTGGGGGTGGACCAGTACGCGTGGAGCACCTCGCCGCTGCGCCGCTACACCGACCTGGTGAACCAGTGGCAGATCCTGGCCGTGGCCGAGAAGGGCGTGGCCGCGCCGTTCGTGGCGCCGTTCAAGCACAAGGACGCCAATCTGTTTGCCATCGTTTCGCAGTTCGACGCCGCCTACTCGGCCTACAACGATCACCAGAGCAATATGGAACGCTACTGGTGCCTGCGCTGGCTGGGCCAGCAGGAGCAGCGCCACGTTGAGGCGGTGGTGCTCAAGGACGAGGTGTTGCGCCTGTCCGACATCCCGCTCATCATCCGCCTGGCCGGCATGCCGCCCGCCGCGCGCGGCGCCCAGGTCAAGCTGGACATCCTGCGCTGGGACGAGGTCGACCTGAGCATCGAAGCGCGCCTGCTGGAAATCGTCACCGCCCCGGCCGCCGCCGATGCCGAGCTGGATTACGAAGAGGAAGAGGAAACCCCGGCCGAGCATGAGCAGGAACTGGCCGCCGCCGCCGCGCCCACCGACGAGCAAGCCGAGGTGGCCGAGCTCGCCAGCGAAACCGCCGTTACCGAGCCGGCCCCCGAGGCGCCATAGGCCAGGTCCGGGCGGGCAGGCCGGGTCAGGCGTGCGCGCCGTGGCCCGACTATGCCAAGCCCGGGTCCCCGCCAGCCTCCGCTTGTCGTAGAATGTCCCATCTTTGATGTTGCCGACGGTCCCTGCGTGAAGTCTTTACAAGAAAACCGCTTCCTGTATTTCGCAACTGGCGTTTCCCTGCTGGCGCACGGCGTATTGCTGGCCGTGACCTTTGTGGCGCCGAAAAACTTCAAGATCGAGCCCACCGACCCCGGCCTGGAAGTGATCCTGGTGAACGCCAAGCACGACAAGGCGCCGCTGAAGGCCGACGCGCTCGCGCAAGCCAACCTGGACGGCGGCGGCAAGGCCGACGCCGGCCGCGCCAAGTCGCCGCTGCCGGACATGCGCAAGAACGAAACCGGCGAAAGCGTGAAAGCCACCAAGCGCCGCATCGCCGAGCTGGAGGAAACCCAGCGCAAGCTGCTGACCCAGGCCGCCAGGCCGAACCCGCTGACCGCCGCCCCGGTGACGGAAAAGGTCAAGCCCGACCCCATGCCCAGCGGCGCCGACCTGCTGGAAAGCAGCAAAGCGATCGCCCGCATGGCCGCCGAGATTACCCAGACCATCGACGACCAGAACAAGCGCCCCAAGAAAACCTTCATCACCCCCAGCACGCGCGAAGTGGGCTACGCCATGTACTACCAGCGCCTGCAGCGCAAGGTGGAAGAGATCGGCACGCTGAACTTCCCGCAGAAGAATGGCCGCAAGCTGTACGGCGAACTGGTGGTCTACATCCCCATCTTCCAGGACGGCACCATCTACGAAAAGGAAGGCGGCGTGCGCGTCGAGAAAAGCTCCGGCAACGACGCGCTGGACGAGGCCGCGCTGCGCATCGTGCGCCGCTCCGCGCCGTTCGGCAAATTCCCGCCGAACATGCTGTCCAGCGAGCGCGACGACCTGTGGGTCATCATCACCCGCTTCAAATTCACCCGTGAAGAAAAACTGGAGTCCGACCTGAGCGGAACAAACTAGAAAACATGGATCGCTTCAATGGATAAGTATTGCGTCTTCGGCAACCCCATCGGCCACAGCAAATCGCCCGACATCCACGCCGCCTATGCGCAGCAAACGGGCCAGCAGCTGAGCTATGAAAAGCGGCTGGCGCCGCTGGACGGCTTCCCGGCCGCCGTGCGCGCCTTCGTCGCCGAAGGCGGCAAGGGCGCCAACGTCACCGTGCCCTTCAAGCTCGAGGCCCACAAGCTGTGCGGCGCGTTGACCATGCGCGCGCAGGCGGCGGGCGCCGTCAACACCTTGCTGTTCACCGACGACGGCACCATCGGCGACAATACCGACGGCGCCGGCCTGGTGAACGACATCGTCTCGAACGCCGGCGTGCCCATCACCGGCAAGCGGGTGCTGCTGCTGGGCGCCGGCGGCGCCGCGCGCGGCGTGGTGCTGCCGCTGCTGGAACACCACCCGGCCCAGCTCACCATTGCCAACCGCACCGTCGCCACGGCCGAGGCCTTGGTCGAACAGTTCGCCGCGCTGTCCGGCGGCGCGGCACTGTCGGCCTGCGGCTTCGACGCGCCGCGCGGCCAGTACGACATCGTCATCAACGCCACCTCGGCCAGCCTGAGCGCCGACCTGCCGCCGGTGCCGCCGGAGATATTCGGCCCCGGCACCCTGGCGCTGGACATGATGTACGGCAAAGAGCCGACGGTGTTCATGCAGTTCGCGGCCGATCACGGCGCGATCGTGCGCGACGGCCTGGGCATGCTGGTCGAGCAGGCCGCCGAGGCGTTCCTGGCCTGGCGCGGCGTGCGCCCGCAAACCACGGAATTACTGGCACAACTGCGTGCAAAATTATGACAAAAGTGCGCAACCCTGCTGCAAAGCGCGGCAAGTGGTGGTGGGTGAAGTGGCTCTTCATTGCCCCGGTGCTGCTGTTCGTGGTGGTGCAGCTGTATTTCCTGCTGCAGATCTGGTGGTGGGTGGGGCATAACCCCACCACCACCGCCTTCATGCGCGCCCAGCGCGCCGCGCTGCAGGAGGTCAACCCCAAGGCCAACATCCAGCAGCAGTGGGTGCCGTACGCCCGCATTTCGGGCAACCTGAAGCGGGCGATTATCGCCTCCGAAGACGCCAATTTCTCCGATCATGAAGGCGTGGATTGGGAAGCGCTGCAAAAGGCCTACGAAAAGAACAACAAGAAGAAGAAAGTGGTGTCGGGCGGCTCCACCATCACGCAGCAGTTGGCCAAGAACCTGTTCCTGTCCGGCTCGCGCAGCTATCTGCGCAAGGGCCAGGAGCTGATCATTACCTACATGCTGGAAGCGCTGATGGACAAGGAGCGCATCTTCGAGATCTACCTGAACGTGGTGGAGTTCGGCAAAGGCATCTTCGGCGCGGAAGCGGCCGCCAAGCATTACTACGGCATCAGTGCATCCAAGCTGGGCGCGGCCCAGGCCGCCAAGCTGGCCGTGATGCTGCCCAATCCGCGTTTTTACGACAAACACCGCGACTCGAATTACCTGGCGCGCCGCACCGGCGTGATCTTGAGACGGATGGGCTCGGCTGAGTTACCATAGGGCATCATTCTATTTCGGGGGCTTCATGCTTCATCGGCAGCGCGGTATCAGTCTGGTTCTAGTGGCGGTGCTGATGGCGGGCGTGGCGGCGCTGGCGATGGCGGCCATCTTCTCCATGCGCTACGAGCGCAACCTGTTTGCCGAGGGGCTCGCCAAGCTGGCCGGCAAGCCGGCGGCCGGACAGGGGACGGCTGCCGCCGCTGCCGTGGCTCCCTCCCCCGCCAACCAGCTGCGCCGTTGCGTCATCGACGGCAAAACCGTGTTTTCCGACACCGAATGCGGCGCCGCCAACGCCACCGCCAAAAACGTTATCGTGCATGAAACAAAGGGCATAGAAGCGCCCAAGGCGCCCAAGCCGGACCCGGCCGCCGCCGCGCCGCAGGACCTGCGCGCGAAAATGATAGAAAACGCCACCCGCTGAGGCAAAAAACAGCAAGCAAAGGTGGCCGAAAAAAGGGCTTGCGGGTACACTTGCGCTGTTTCGTTCCCACCGCTGGCTGAGAGTGCCTATGATCAATGTCTTCGTCTTACAAAATGGCCGTCTCAACCAGGTTCCCATCGAATCCCGTGAAGACCTGGAAAAGCTCGAACCCGTCTGGGTCGACCTGACCGACCCGAACGACGACGAGCGTGCCTGGGTCAAAGCCATTTACGGCGTAACGCTGCCGGGCGAAGACGAAGTCAAAGACATTGAAGCCTCGGCCCGCTATTACGAGGCGGAAAACGGCGACCTGCACCTGCGCACCGACTTCCTGCTGGAAGAAGACGACGGCCCCTCGCGCATCGTCACCGTGGCCTTCATCCTGGCCAAGAAAATGCTGTTCTCCGTCCATACGGACGACCTGCCGGTGTTCCGCCTGGTGCGCATGCGCGCCCGTTCGCGCCCCGGCTCCATCGCCGACTACATGGACGTGCTGCTGGACCTGTACGCCACCGACGCCGAGTACTCGGCCGATGCGCTGGAAGGCATCTACCAGAACCTGGAGGAAGTGTCGGGCCGCGTGCTGCAGGAAGAATTCACCGACAAGGACGCGGCCGACGCGCTGAGCGCCATCGCCCACGAGGAAGACTTGAACGGCCGTATCCGCCGCAACATGATGGACACGCGGCGCGCGGTCAGCTTCCTGATGCGCGGCCGCCTGCTCAATTCCGAGCAGTTCGAGGAAGCGCGCCAGATTCTGCGCGACATCGAATCGCTGGACGGCCACACCTCTTTCCTGTTCGACAAGATCAACTTCCTGATGGACGCCACCGTCGGCTTCATCAACATTAACCAGAACAAGATCATCAAGATCTTCTCGGTGGCCAGCGTGGCTTTCCTGCCGCCGACGCTGATCGCCAGCGTCTACGGCATGAACTTCGACAATATCCCCGAGCTGAAATGGGCGCTGGGCTATCCGTGGGCCTGGGGCCTGATGATCACCAGCGCCATCGCCCCCTTCCTCTACTTCCGCCACCGCGGCTGGCTGAAATAACGCCGTGCGGCCCGCAGGCTATACCACGCGCGGGCTGAAATCGAGCGACAGGGCGTGATTGAAAGGAATTTCCTGCCATTGCGCGTGCAGCGCCTGGGCGCGCTGGTACAGCGTGGCGTGCACATCGATGCCGCTCAGGTCGAACGGCCGGTGGCCGCGCGCCGCGCAGGCGCTGTTGGCCGCTGCCAGGAAGGCGTCCAGATTGAAACTGCCGCACCAGAGCTGGGTTTGCAGGCCTTCGACGATGGCTTCCACCTGCGCCGCCTGCTGGTGCGCCGCCGGGTTGCCTGCGCCGTGCCCAGCCTGCTCGAGCAGCTGCGCGTCCGCGCCCAGCGCCACCTGGCTCAGGAAACCATGGCGCAGCGGCAGCGCGGATTCCACCACGTAATGGATCAGGTCATGCGGCAGGATGCCCTGGCGTGGCATCAGCGCATCCGTGGCGCTGCCGTTGTTGCGCACAAAGCGGAGTACATCATACTTGTCATTACTGGAACGTTTTTCTGCAATAAGTTTCATTGCAGCAGTATGCCTTTTTTAACATTGTTGAATTCTATCCAACGGTCACGAAAACCTTTTTCCATACTTCCTGGATGAATTCAGCCGGGTCATCCAGGCTCAGGTAAACCTTTTCCAGGCTCTGCTGGCGGCCGAACAGGTCGGGCAGGCCGCTGCCGGGCTTCAATTCGATCAGCACGTTCGGCGCGCCCAACTGGATATAGCGGCGTACGCCGGCGCGCCGCCGCACCGTGCCGCCGGCCGCGTGGACCGCCTGCACCATGGAATAGGGAATCGCGGCGTCGGCTGCCAGCACGCCGCAGCGGATTAAAATCGCGTCATTTGCCAGCGATACCGGCCGATATAAAGTCGCGCGGTAGTCGGCAACCATATACAGCAATGCCCACGCGCTCAATGCGCTTGCCACGATAGCCGCCGTGGGCGACCAGATGAAATGCAGCAGCATATGCATCAGCGGCAGCTCGAACAGGATGGCAATAATGAAGCCGAGCTGATTCGACGCATTGCCGCCGTTGCGTGCATAGCCGAAACGCCGCCCGCCGCTGAATTCCAGCGACGCGCCTTTGCGCATGAATAGCGCGTAATACCAGATCCGCGCCTCGAACAGCGCAAGCGCGGCATAGGTATTCTGCCCCAGCAACCCCGCTATGGATTGTTTTAATGCCTCGTCGGCATTGCGGGAGAGCCTCAGCATGCCGGTCAGCTTATAAATCAGGAAGGCGCCGACGGCGATTTCCGCGATTGCGCCCAATGCCAGCGAAATATACCGGTAGTCCTCCAGTGCGTGGAATATCGCCTTGCTTTGCTCGGGAATAATATAGCGACCGATAAAGATGGCCAGCATCGCCAGCGACAGCCAGCGCATCAGCATTTTCTTTAATCCCGGGCGGTACAGCCACCAGTAAATCAGCGGCAGTGTTACGGTAAAGTCGAACAGCAATGTCCATTCCGGCACCACGCGCAATCGGAACGCGATGTAATAGCTGGCCGTCATCGCCAGCAGAATGAGGGCGAACCAGTATTTCCGTTGCGGCAGTAGAGCCATGCTTGTCTCGTTGGGTGATTTTACTAAGTACTATACCTCAGCCAAGCTTTGTCCGCCGCCTGCCGGAAGGGCTTAACCTGCCCGATTCTGGCGTGTTCAAGCCAGAAACTGGCATGAAATGGACGAAAAAAAGCCGCCGCAGCCCGGGCAGGGCATTGCGGCGGCTTTTCACGGCGCCGGATTACTTCAGCGACGCAAATACTCTCCGCGCTGCCGCGATGGTTTCGTCGATCACCGCATCGTCGTGCTGGGCGGAGACGAATCCCGCTTCGAACGCCGCCGGGGCGAAATAGACGCCCTGGTCCAGCATGGCGTGGAAGAAGGTATTGAATTTGGCGCGGTCGCCGGCCATCATTTCAGCGTAGTTATTGGGCGGTACCTCGCTGAAATACAAACCGAACATGCCGCCTTCGGCATCGGCGCAGAAAGTCACGCCGGCTTCTTTGGCTGCTGCGGTTAATCCGGCCGCCAGGCGTTTCGCCGAGGCGGCCAGTTTGTCGTAGAAACCAGGCTGCTGGATAATCTTCAGCGTGGTCATGCCGGCAGCCACCGCCACCGGATTACCCGACAAGGTGCCGGCCTGATAAACCGCGCCCAATGGCGCCATTTTGCCCATCAGTTCCGCGCTGCCGCCGAACGCCGCCACCGGCAAACCGCCGCCGATTACTTTGCCCAGCGCGGTCAGGTCCGGTTTAATGCCATACAGTTCCTGCGCGCCGCCCAGGCCTACGCGGAAACCGCACATCACTTCGTCGAATATCAGTATCGCGCCGTGCTTGGTGCACAAATCGCGCAAGGCTTGCAGGAATGCCGGCGTACCTTTAATCAGATTCATATTGCCCGCCACCGGCTCCACAATAACGCAGGCGATGTCGGAACCGAAATTGGCGAATGCCTCGGTAATCTGTTCCACATTGTTATAGTCCAGCACCAGGGTGTGCTTGACGAAATCTTCCGGTACGCCGGCCGACGTTGGATTGCCGAAAGTCAGCAAACCGCTGCCGGCTTTCACCAATAAGGAATCGGCATGGCCGTGATAGCAGCCTTCGAACTTGATAATCTTGTCGCGGCCGGTGGCGCCGCGCGCCAGGCGCAGCGCGCTCATGGTCGCTTCGGTGCCGGACGACACCAGGCGCACCTGCTCGATCGACGGCACCAGGCGGCAGATCTCTTCCGCCATCTCGATTTCAGCTTCGGTCGGCGCGCCGAAGGACAGGCCGCGCGTGGCCGCTTCCTGCACTGCCTTCACCACGTCCGGATGCGCATGGCCGACGATGGCCGGGCCCCAGGAGCCGATGTAATCTATATAACGCTTGCCGTCCGCATCCCAGAAGTAGGGGCCTTCGGCGCGGGTGATGAAACGCGGCGTGCCGCCCACCGAGCGGAAAGCGCGCACCGGTGAATTGACGCCGCCGGGTGTGGTTTTCTGGGCGCGCGCGAACAGCGTGTCGTTCTTCGATTCAGTCGTCATGATGTCTCTTTGCTAAGTTGGAGTGGACCGGAAGGTCCGGTTGGGCACCAGCTTGCCCATGCCGTAGCGTTGCGCATGGGCCAGCGCGCCCTGGGTATAGTCCTGTGCCAGTGCGACGGCGGTCGGCGTGTCCGCGCCGCACGCCAGATAGGCGGCGATGGCGGCCGACAGCGTGCCGCCCGCGCCGAGGAAGGGGCCGGGCAAGTGCTGCCAGGCGTCGTGCCGCACGATGCCGTCGGCGCCGTACAGCGTGTTGGCGCGCACCGCGTCGCCATGGCCGGCGCCGGCCGGAGTGCCGGTGACCAGCACGAATTCGCAGCCCAGTTCAATCAGGTAGCGCACATCGTCTTCCAGCGAGGGCTCGCCGTTGCCGTCCGGGCTGCCGTCCGCATTGCCATCCATCTCGCGCCAGGTCTCGGCCAGGCGGCCCAGTTCCACCTGCGACAGCATCAGCACCGACGCCTGCGGCACCAGCAGCTGGCGCACGATGGTGAGCAATTCGTCGGCGTCCTCGCCCGCATCGGGCAGGCGCGAACTGAACGGATCCAGCACCAGCGGCGCGTCCGGATAGTCCGATACGATTTCGGCAATGGCCGAGGCGTGCTCCATGTTCTGCAGCGCGCCGATCTTGAAGGCCGACACTTGCGCGTCCTCGAGCAGCACGCGGGCCTGGTCGGAGACCCAGTCCGGATCGGTCTCCTGCAAGTCCTCGATGCGGGCGCTGTCGCCGATCAGCAACGCGGTGGTCACGGCCAGGCCCTGGCAGGCCAGGGCGGAAAACACGGCCAGGTCGGCGGTCACGCCGGCGGCGCCTACCGGATCGACGGCGCCGAATGTCAGGATAAGGGGAGAAGTTTGGTTTTGCACGGCTGGTAGATTAAGATACCTGATTCGGCATTTTACTTGATAGAAGGTGACACAACGTGAGTAGCAATGATACAACGCAGGCATACCAAACCTGGATGTGCCTGATCTGCGGCTGGATCTACGACGAGGAAGCCGGCCTGCCGGAAGAAGGTATCGCACCGGGCACGCGCTGGGCCGATGTGCCGATCAACTGGACCTGCCCGGAATGCGGCGCCCGCAAGGACGATTTTGAAATGGTGGCGATTTAAGCTATCGTGTCGGTACATCCCGGTGAATGAATATGACGACTACGCCGCAAGCGACAGGTTTGAAGATCATGGTGATCGACGATAGCAGCACCATTCGCCGGTCGGCCGAGATATTCCTCAGCCAGGCCGGCTACCAGGTGGTGCTGGCCGAAGACGGCTTCGAGGCCCTGGCCAAGATCAACGACCACCACCCGGCTCTCATCTTCTGCGACATCCTGATGCCGCGCCTGGATGGCTACCAGACCTGCGCCCTGATCAAGAAGAGCGCCAAATTCCATGCCACGCCGGTCCTGATGCTGTCCTCCAAGGATGGCCTGTTCGACCGCGCGCGCGGCACCATGGTCGGCTCGGCCGCCTACCTGACCAAACCATTTACCAAAGACAGCCTGCTGGCGGCCGTGCGCGAGCATACCGCAGGCGCGGCGGGGGTCTGAAGAACAGCGAGGGCATTATGGCCATACAAAGAATACTGATCGTCGACGATTCGCCGACCGAGCGCTACTACCTGACCGACATCCTGGTCAAGAACGGCTTTTCCGTTTCCACCGCCGAAAACGGCGAAGAGGCGCTGGTGAAAATCAAGGCCGACAAGCCCCAGCTCATCTTGATGGACGTGGTGATGCCCGGCGCGAACGGCTTCCAGGTCACGCGCTCCATCGCGCGCGATCCTGACCTGCAGGACGTGCCGGTGATTATCTGTTCCAGCAAAAACCAGGAAACCGACCGCATCTGGGGCTTGCGCCAGGGCGCCAAGGATTACCTGGTCAAGCCGGTTGACGCGGCCGAACTGCTGGCCAAGATCGCCGCCCTTGGCGGCTAAGCGATGAGCAGCGCCGAGACTGGACTGCCCACCCCCTCCGGCGCCGAGCGCCGCAGCCGGCTGCGCCGTTACCAGGCGCAGCTGCTCGAGCGCATGCATGACGCGCAAAGCGGCGGCAGCGCCGCCGGGCGCGAGCTGGGCGTGCAGTTCGGCGCCAGCCGCTGCCTGCTGGACCTGACCCAGATCGGCGAGATCGTGCCGTGGCAGCCGGTCAGCCCGGTGCCGCTGGCGCAGGACTGGTACCTGGGCCTGGCCAATGTGCGCGGCCAGCTCACCGGCATCATCGATTTCGCGCGTTATCTCGATTACGCTGCCACCCCTCCCGCGGCGGACAGCCGCATCATCACATTCGCGCCCGGCCTGGGCTTCAACTGCGCGCTGCTCAGCGCGCGGGTGCTGGGCCTGCGCAAGCTCGACGACATGACGCCGGCGCCGCTGGCGGACGACGTTCCATCCTGGTGCGTGCAGCAGTTCCTGGACCAGGAAGGACAGCTGTGGTCGCGGCTGGACCTGGCCCTGCTGGTGCAGGAAGAAAGGTTCCTGCACGTCGGTCTGTAATACTTTTGCAAATGAGGGACGGTGTAATGGGATTCATCAAGAATTTGTTCGCACGCTCCAAGCAGGACGCGCTCCAGGAAGCGGCCCCTGATTCGGAATTCGCCAGCTATGGCGCCGGAAGCGGGGCCGCTGCGGCGCCGTCTGCTGCTGCATCGCTTGCCGCCTCGGCTGCGGCCGCAGCGCGGCCGGCCCACGTAGACGTCCCGGCCGCATCGTCCGACGCCGACAGCGGCGAGGCCAGCGCACCGCTGCGCCTGCGCGACGCGCTGCGCCGCCGTGGCAGCGGCAGCGTGGCGGACACCGCCCCCGGTATCAAGCTGCCGCTGATCGGCCACCTGCCCGCACAGCGCCAGCTCAACATCCTGTCGACCGCGCTGGCCGCCTGCATCCTGCTCAGCGTGGGCGCGGTCGGCCTCAACATCCGCAACAGCAGCATCACCTCGGCCCAGACCCAGATCGCCGCCGATGCGCTGATGCACTCGCAGCGCGTCGGCAAGGCCGCGCCCAACGCGGTGCAGGGCAATCCGGAAGCGTTCCGCCAGCTGGAGGACAGCCGCAAGGAACTGAACCAGGACTTCAAGCTGATGCAGGCCGGCGGCGCCTACCAGGGCCGCAACGTGGGCTCGCCGAACGCCGCCATGGCCAGCGCCGTGGCGGCCGCGCGCAAGGTGTGGGACACCTCCGAGCGCTCGGCCGACACCATCCTGCGCCTGAAACCGGAGCTGACCGGACTGGAGAAAACCCTCAAGCAGCTGGACCGCCTGTCGCCGGACCTGCTGGAGCAGACCGAAGCGATTGCCGCGCTCAAGCTGCTGCGCGGCGGCACGGCGCGCGAGATGGCCGCCCTCGGCAAGCTCACCATGCTGACCCAGCGCATGAACCGCAGCGTCAGCGAATTCATCACCGCCGGCGGCATCAGCGCGGAAACCGCCTTCCAGCTGGGGCGCGACATCACCGTGTTCCGCAACACGGTGGACGGCTTCCTCAACGGCAGCGAGGCGCTGGCCCTGCCGGCCACCCGCGACGCCGAGCTGCGCACCTTGTTTACCGAACTGAAAACCCCGTTCGAAACCTACCAGCAGCTGGTCGGCTCGGTGCTCGACAAGCTCGATAAATTCACCGCCGCCAAGGTGGCCGAACAGCAGATCTTCAGCGAAAACGAAGCATTGCGCGAACGCCTGGGCGCCGTACTGACGGAATACCGCGCGCAGCAGGATTCGCTCACGCTGAGCTTCTGGCTGATGGTGGCCGCCGGCCTGCTCACGCTGCTGGCCGCCGCCGCCATCGGCCGCGTGCTGCTGCAGGACTCCAACAACCGCACCCGCGGCGCCGACCGCCGCCGCCAGGAAGCGGAAGCCATGCGCCTGCAGGCGCAGCGCAAGGAGGAGGAAGCCAAGGCCATGAACGACCAGAACCAGGCCGCGATTCTGCGCCTGATGAACGAACTGCAGGAAGTGGCCGACGGCGACCTGACGGTGCAGGCCACCGTGTCCGAGGACATCACCGGCGCCATCGCCGACTCGGTCAACTACACGGTGGAAGAGCTGCGCGGCCTGGTCGGCCGCGTCACCACCACCGCCGAGCAGGTCACCTCCGCCTCCAGCCATGCGCAGAATATCTCCAGCGACCTGCTGCTGGCGTCGCAGCAGCAGTCGCGCGAAATCCAGGACGCCAGCGCCACCGTGGTGAAGATGGCCAACGAGATCACCGAGGTGTCGAAATCGGCCTCCGAATCGGCCGACGTGGCGCGCCAGTCGGTGGCGGCGGCGCGCCAGGGTTCGACGGCGGTGGAAAACGCCATCAAGGGCATGCACGAGATCCGCGAGCAGATCCAGGAAACCTCCAAGCGCATCAAGCGCCTGGGCGAATCGTCGCAGGAGATCGGCGAGATCACCGAACTGATTTCGGACATTACCGAGCAGACCAACGTGCTGGCGCTGAACGCCGCCATCCAGGCCGCGTCGGCCGGCGAGGCTGGACGCGGCTTCTCGGTGGTGGCCGAGGAGGTGCAGCGCCTGGCCGAACGCTCCGGCGATGCGGCCAAGCAGATCGGCGCGCTGGTGCGCACCATTCAGACCGACACCCACGACGCGGTGGCGGCAATGGAAAAGTCCACCCAGGGCGTGGTCGAGGGCGCGCGCCTGTCCGACGCGGCCGGTGCGGCGCTGTCGGACATCTCGCAGGTGTCCAACCGCCTGGCCGAGCTAATCCAGGGCATCTCCTACGCCACCGGCATGCAGGCGACATCGGCCAGCGGAGTAGCGCAGAATATCCAGCATATCCTGTCCGTCACCGAGCAGGCGCAGGACGGCACCCAGCAAACCGCGCAGTCGATTCACAAGCTGTCCATGCTGGCGCAGGAACTGAAAAACTCGGTTTCGCGCTTCCGCATCTCGGCATCCTGATTATTTTGAAAGCCCCAGCATGACCAAACCTGATTTTCCGACCGCAGCGCAATTCGACACCGGCCCCCTGTCGTGGGTGATGGTGGAAATCCGCGAGGCGCTGGTCCGCTCCAGGACCGCCTTGTTCGAGGCGGGCGGGCGGGCGCCGGAAGACCAGGCCACCTCGCTGCAGCACGCGCGCAGCCATTTGCACCAGGCGCACGGCGCGCTGCACATGGTGGACGTGGACGGTGTGGAAGTCATGACGCAGGCCGCCGAGGAGGCGCTGGAGCGCTTCAAGTCCGGCGCGCTGAAATGCAGCCCGGACAACGCGCAGACCGTGGCCAATCTGTACCAGGCACTCACCGAATACCTGGAGGAGCTGCTGGCCGGTGCGCCGTTCCAGCCGGTGCGGCTGTTCCCTTACTACCGCGCCCTGCAGGAAATGCTGGGCGCCGAACGCATCCACCCGGCCGACCTGTTCTTCCCGGACCTGTCGCTGCAGGCGCGCATGCCCGCCCCGGCCTCGGCTGGCGCCGGCGCCGCCGATTATCCGGCCTGCCGCCAGCGTTTCGAGCGCGCCTTGCTGCCCTACCTGAAAAGCACGGACGCTGCGGCCCAGCAAACCCATGCGGCAGCGCTGCGCGACGCGGTGGCGCAAGTGGCGGACGCGCAGCAGGACCCCAAGGCGCGCACCTTCTGGCTGGTGCTGCAAGGCTTCGCCGAGCTGGTGGCGGCCGGCCACCTGGAAGGGGGACTGTATGTAAAGCAGCTGTTCGGCCTGATCAATTTGCAGATGCGCCGTCTCACGCAGGGCACCCCGGCGCTGCCGGACGCCATGCTGCGCGAAGCGCTGTTCTTCATCGCCACCGTGCTGGCCGGCCCGCATGCGGACGACGTGTCGCCGCTGGTGCTGCACCTGGGCAGCGTATTCGGCCTGGACGGCGCGGTGCCGAAGGATTACGAAGCGCGCCGCTACGGCCAGATCGACGCGGAGGTGCTGGCCCGTGCGCGGCAGGCCATGGCCGAGGCCAAGGCGGCCTGGCAGCACCTGTCGGAAGCGGTGATCGATCCGGCGCTGGACGAGGCCTTCGGCCAGGCGCTGGCGGTGGTGGCCGTCACCAGTGACAAACTGGGCATGGCGGCGCTGGCCACGCTGATGCGGCAACTGGCCGAAGTGGCCAATGCCGCCATCACTGCCGGGCGCAGCGAAGCGCTCGCGATGGAAATGACCACCGCGCTGCTGTTCGCCGAGCACGGCCTGGAACACATCCGCCACCTGCCGGACGACTTCTCGGTGCACGCCGACACCATCGCCGAGCGCCTGAAGGCGCTGCTGGCCGGCGGCGAGGCGCCCGATCCCGCGCAGTGGCAGGGCGGCCTGGCGCAGCAGATGCAGCAGGACGACACCGTGGCGGCGCTGGCGCTGGAAATGAAGACCGGCCTGCGCCAGGTCGAAAAAGTGCTGGACGAGTATTACAGCGATCCGTCGCTGCGCGCGCCGCTGCAAGGCCTGGACAGCGTGCTGCACCAGCTGCAAGGGGCGCTGGCCATCCTGGACCAGGACGACGCCATGCGCGCCGCGCTGCATGTGAAAGGCGAGGTGGCCAAACTGGCTTCCGGCCAGGACGACGCGGCCCTGGAGTCCAGGCAACTGGACGACATTGCGCAGAACGTTGGTGCGCTGGGCTTCTTCGTCGACATGCTGGCGCAGAACGCGGCCGCCGCGCGCGAGCGCTTTGCGTTTGACGAAGGGGAGGGCACCTTCCGCGCCGTGCCGTTCAAGAAACTGGCCGCCGCCGGTCTGGTGCCGGTGCCCGTGCTCGAAGAAAAGGTTTCGCCCACTACTTCGCCGACGCCCGCGCCGGCGCCCGAACCGGCGCCTGAAGCGAGCGACGCGGCGGTCGAAGCGGAGCTGCTGGAGATCTTCATTACCGAAGCGCAGGAAGTGCTGGAGTTCGTCCGCGGCACGCTGGCCAGGCCGCGCGCGGAAGCCGGCAGCGCCGAAAATCTCGCCATGCTGCGGCGCTCCTTCCACACGCTCAAGGGCAGCGGACGCATGGTGGGGCTGAACCAGTTCGCCGAAGCTGCCGCCAGCATCGAGCGCACCATGAACGTCTGGCTGGCCGAAGAGCGTCCTGCAACGGAAGCCCTGTTCGGATTGCTCGAATACGCCGCGCAGGACATGTCTGCCTGGGTAGCCGAGCTGATTGCGCAAGGCGTCTCCAGCCGCAGCGCCGACGCGCTCGGCGCCGCTGCCGCCCGCGTCCAGGAAGGCGCCCCGTTCGAGCCGCCCGCCGCGATCGATGCCCCTATCGCCACGCCGCCGGGCGCCGCCGCTGATATCGCCGCCACCCCGCCACTGGACAGCGCCGCCGATACCTCCGCCGGGTTGCCTCAAGCAGCCGAAGATTCCCCGCCCGCCACCGATGACGCCGTCGTCGCAGACGCTTCCGCAGCAACGCCGCCAGCGCCCGCCGAGCCGGAAGAGGCCGTGCCGGCCGCAGACGCTGCGTCCGCCACCGACGTCATCCCCGAAGACACGCTGGCAGCCGGCGCGCCGCCCGTTCCATCCCGCGAGCCTGTGCCATCGAACGGCAACGTGATCGAATTCCCGACCACCGCCGTGCCGCTGGTCCCGCCCGAGGAAGACAACGTCAAGCACATCGGCGCGCTGACCATCCCGCTGCCGCTTTACAACATCTACCTCGCCGAAACCGACGAGCTGGTGCGCCTGCTGGCGCGCGACTTTGGCGAGTGGCGCCATGAGGCGCGCCGTCCGGTCAATCCCGAAGCGCTGCAAGCCGCGCATACGTTGACCGGCACCTCCGGCACGGTGGGCTTCAAATCACTGCGCGATTTGGCCCACGCGCTGGAGCAGACGCTGGAAGGCCTGCAAGCCCCTGCGCCGCACCTCGACCATGCCCAGCACGACTTGCTGGACTTCGCCGTCGAACGCATCCGCCAGATGCTGCAGAGCTTTGCGCTCGGCGAGGTCGCGCCCGAGCAGCCGGAGTTGATCAGCGCCCTGCACAAGCTGCGCGACGAACTGTCCGTCCCGGCCGGCGCCAGTCCCGACCTGGACGAGCGCCTCGACACGCTGTTTGCCGCCGCCGGCGAAGGCATGCCCGCCGAAGCCGACGCCGCATTCGCCGCCGCTGGCGCGGGCGACGCGGCAGCCGCCGGCCTGGAGGACCCGGCCGCCAAACTGGACGCGCTGTTCGCCGCCGCCTATGAAAGCTTGATCGCCAGCCCACCGCCGGCCTCCGATTTCGCCAGCCGCGCTCCGGCCGGAAGCGGCTCGGCGCCGAATCCATCCGCCCCCGTCGCACGCGACGACTTCGACGACCTGTTCGACTCCGCCTTTGACGACGCCTTCGCCGCTCCGTTGTCGCAAATCGCCGCCCCCACCGAAGCCGAATCCCTGGCCGACGCCGAAGCTCCCGCCTCCGTCGAGCCGCTGCCGGCAGCAAGCGCCGACGCGGCGGCCCCCGCCGCCGGCGCTGTCGCCGAAGTGGGCGCCGAAGCCGAACGGGTCGCCGACGCTACCGAAGCGGAAGCTGCCGAAGCGGAAGCTGCCGCCGCCGGGCCGGACACCGCCGTTCCCGAACCTGAAGCCGAGCCGGACGTCGTCGTTATCCCGCTGCCGGAAGCGCCCGCCGAATTGTCGGGCGCCGCACCCGCGGGCTTCCATGACGAACTGGACGCCGACCTGCTGCCGGTGTTCCTGGAAGAGGGCGCCGACTTGCTGCCGCAAATCGGCCAGTCGCTGCGTACCTGGCAGCGCAACCCGGCCGACTTCAGCCACGCCCACATGCTGCAGCGTGTGCTGCACACCGTGAAGGGCAGCGCCCGCATGGCCGGCGCCATGCGCCTCGGCCAGCACGCGCACGAGATCGAGACCCATATCGAAAACATGGTGCACGCCAACAGCGCGTCGCCCCAGGCGTTCGAGGAACTGCTGGCCCACTACGACCACGCGCTGGTGCTGTTCGAACAGCTCCAGCACCCGGCCGCGCTGGCCGGCGCCGCTGCCGGCCACCCCGTGCCCGATGCAGCCTCAGGCCGTGCCGCAGCCGAAGCCGCTGCATCGCTTCATGCGGACAGCGTGCCAATGCCCGACGCCGCCGCAGCCGAAGCCGGCGCCCCACCGCGCGCAGCAGCACCCGCCCCGCGCGCCGCGCCCGCCGACGAAGGCGACCCCGCCGCCCGCTCACCGCTGGTGCGCGTGCGCGCCGACATCCTGGATCGCCTGGTGAACCAGGCCGGCGAGGTCTCCATCACCCGCTCGCGCCTGGAAAACGAAGTTGGCACGCTGCGCACTTCGCTGGCCGACTTCTCGGACAACCTCACCCGCCTGCGCCGCCAGCTGCGCGAGATCGAGATGCAGGCCGAATCGCAGATCGCCTCCCGCATGGCCATTTCCAGCGACCGCGAATTCGACCCGCTTGAGTTCGACCGCTTCACGCGCCTGCAGGAACTAACCCGCATGATGGCCGAAAGCGTCAACGACGTGGCCTCTTTCCACGAAAGCCTTACCCGCAGCGTGGACAGCGCCAGCGGCGACCTGGCCCAGCAAGCGCGCATGACGCGCGACCTGCAGCGCGACCTGATGCGCGTGCGCATGGTGCCTTTCGCCAGCATCTCCGAACGCCTGTTCCGCGTGGCGCGCCTGAGCGCCAAGGAAATGGACAAGCGCGTCAACCTCGACATCCGGGGCGGCGCGGTTGAAATCGACCGCAGCGTGCTGGAACGCATGGCCGCCCCGTTCGAGCACCTGCTGCGCAACGCCATCGTGCACGGTGTGGAAAGCCGCGCCCAGCGCAGCGCGGCCGGCAAGGATGAAACCGGCGAGCTGCTGGTGCAGGTCAGCCAGCAAGGCAACGAAGTGGTGCTGGAGTTCAGCGACGACGGCGCCGGCCTGGACCTGGAGCGCATCCGCGACAAGGCGCGCCGCATCGGCCTGCTGCAAGAGGGCGAACATCTGAGCGATGCCGACACGGCCGGCCTGATCTTCGAGCCAGGCTTCTCCACGGCGGACGCGCTGACCGAACTGGCCGGCCGCGGCGTGGGCATGGACATCGTGCGCTCCGAAGCGCAGGCCCTCGGCGGCCGCGTGGACACCGCCACCGAAAGCGGCAAAGGCGTGCGCTTCACCATCCACCTGCCGCTCACGCTGGCCGTCACGCAGGTGGTGCTGCTGTCCGCCGGCGGCCGCACTTACGCGCTGCCGTCGACGCTGGTCGAACAGGTGCTGCAGATGAAGGAAAGCGCGTTGCATGACGCGCGCGGCAAAGGCCACGTGACACTGCAAGGGCAGCAATCGGCGCTGCACTACCTGCCGGCGATGCTTGGCCTGGCCAAACCGCAGCCGCCGGCGCAGCGCTCGGCGCCGGTGCTGATGCTACGCAGCGGTAACGACCGCGTGGCGCTGCAAGTGGATGAAGTGGTGGGCAACCGCGAAGTGGTGGTCAAGAACATCGGCCAGCAGCTGGCGCGCATGCCCGGTATTTCCGGCGCCACCGTACTGGGTTCCGGCGAGATTGTTCTGATTTTGAATCCGGTGGCGCTGGCGCAGCACCTGGCCGCGCGGCCGGACCTGGTGGGACGGCAGGACGGCGCTGCCGCCGCTGCCGGCGACGCTGTTCCGGCCTGCGCCCCGGCGGCCCCGGGCGCGCTGGGCAGCACCATCATGGTGGTGGACGATTCGCTCACCGTGCGCCGCGTGTCGCAGCGCCTGCTGGAACGCGAAGGCTACCGCGTGCTGCTGGCCAAGGACGGCCAGGACGCGCTGGAGCAGATGCAGGAAGGGCGCCCGGACCTGATGCTGGTCGATATCGAAATGCCGCGCATGGACGGCTTCGACCTGACCCGCAACGTGCGCGGCGACGAGCGCACCAAGGACATCCCCATCATCATGATCACATCGCGCAGCGCGGACAAGCACCGCAACTACGCCATGCAGCTGGGGGTGAACGCCTACTTTGGCAAGCCGTTCCAGGAGCCGGTGCTGCTGGGCGCGATCGAGGGACTGCTGGCGGACCAGCGGCGCGTAATCGCACCCGCGTAGCAGTACGCTAACCCGGCCTACGGAGTACGGGCCGTAACCCGCCCAAGCGCGTCATCCGGCTTTAACCACCGCGTAGCGCTCCAGGGTGCGTTTGCGAGCCTCGTCGTGCATCACCAGCGGCTCGGGATAGTTGTCCCCGAGGCGTACGCCCTTGTCGGCCAGCAGCATGCGCGGCGCCAGCCACGGCGCGTGGATTTCCTTGCCGTCCAATTGCGCCAGCTGCGGCAGATAGCGCTTGATGAACTTGCCCTCGCTGTCGAACTTCTGCGACTGCGTGACCGGGTTGAAAATGCGGAAGTAGGGCTGCGCATCGCATCCCGACGAGGACGCCCACTGCCAGCCGCCGTTGTTGGCCGACAAATCGAAGTCGTTCAGGTGCTGCGCAAAATACGCCTCGCCGCGGCGCCAGTCTATGCCCAGGTCCTTGATCAGGAAGCAGGCCGTCACCATGCGCAGCCGGTTGTGCATGTAGCCGGTGCGGTTCAACTGCAGCATGGCCGCGTCCACCAGCGGATAGCCGGTGCGGCCGTCGCACCAGGCCGCGAACAGCACGTCCGCCTCCGGCCCGGTTTCCCATTCGATGGCGTCGTACGCCGGCTTGAACGACGCTCCCGCCACATGCGGATGGTGGTACAGGATCATCATGTAGAACTCGCGCCAGATCAGCTCCGACAGCCATACCGCGCCGCCTTCTCCCGCCAGGCCGCGCGCCGACAGCTCGGACACCGTGCGCACCAGGTGCCGGATCGACACCGTGCCGAAGCGCAGGTGCAGCGACAGATACGACGGCCCCTTCACGGCCGGGTAATCGCGCGCCGTGCCGTAATCGGCCACCCGCGTCAGGAAGTCCCCGAACAGCTGCGCGCCGCCGCTCATGCCGGCCGGGATCTTCAGCTCGGCCAGGTTGGTGGGTTCGAAGCCCAGCTGCGCCAGCGTGGGCAGGGCGGACGTGGCGTCCGGCCCGCAAGGGGGCGCCGGCGCGAAATGGGCCGCCAGCGGCTCCACCGGCAGCGCCGCCAGACACTCCGGCTCGGCCAGCATCTTTTTCAGCCAGGCGTTCTTGTACGGCGTGAACACCGAAAACGGCGTGCCCGACTGCGACAGCACTTCGCTTTTCTCGAACACCACCTGGTCCTTGAAGGTGAAAAAGGGCCGCGCATCGGCCGCCAGTGCCTTGGCCACGGCATCGTCGCGGGCAATGGCTGCCGGTTCATAGTCGTGGCTGGCGAACACCGCGTCCACCGCCAGCGCGGCCGCCAGGCGCGGTATTTCCTGCTCCGCCACCGCGTGCCGCACGATCAGATGCCCGCCCAGCTGTTGCAATTCCGCCGCCAGTTCCGCCACGCAGGCGTGGATGAATTCCACCCGCCGGTCCGCGCGCGGCAGGCTGTCCAGGATGGTCTTGTCAAAAATGAAAGCGCAATGCACGCGTTCGCTGCGTTGCAAGGCGTGGTGCAGGGCAGCATGGTCGAAAGCGCGCAGGTCGCGCCGGAACCACACCAGCGAAGTAGTCAGTGTCATGGGATTGCCAAACTCGTGTGCCGGGTCAAGACCGGGGCCGATTTCCGGCCTAATATAGGGGTGCGGCAGCACCGGAAGTGGCCGCAACGGCGTTTCATAGTAAACTATCGCCTGAACCATTATAAAAGAACACCCGCAGCCCAGCAGAGAGAGCAACGCGTATGAAGAAAACTAAAGCTGGTCACGCTCTGCCCGCTCCCGGCCGACTCCAGGAGCCGGATGATCCGTTGGCGCCCGCCGCGTCCAAGGACCCCGCCGCGCTGAACCTGGCGAATCACTTCCTGATCGCCATGCCCGCCATGCAAGACCCCGTATTCGGCGGCACCGTCGTCTACGTGTGCGAACACAACGAAAACGGCGTGCTTGGCGTGGTCATCAACAAACCCACCGACATGACCATGCAAGTGCTGTTCGAGCGCATCGACCTCGAGCCGGCGCCCAGCCTGGCGCCCGCTATCGTCGATGAACCCATCATGTTCGGCGGTCCGGTGCAAGACGACCGCGGCTTCGTGCTGCACACGCCCGGCGCCCGCTACTCGTCGTCGCTGACGGTGACCGACGACGTGGCCTTCACCACCTCGATCGACGTGCTGGAAGCGGTGGCGCGCGGCGCCGGCCCGGAACGCATGCTGGTATCGATCGGCTACTCGGGCTGGAGCCCGGGCCAGCTGGAAGACGAAATCAGCCGCAACGGCTGGCTCACGGTCGGCGCCGACGCCCACATCCTGTTCGAGGTGCCGGTGGAGGAGCGCTATTTCGCGGCCATGAAGCTGCTTGGCTTCGACCCGCTGATGCTGGCGTCCGAAGCGGGCCACGCCTGATGCGGTGCTGAGCGTGGAGCAACTCGACACCATCCTCGGCTTCGATTTCGGCATCAAGCGCATCGGCGTTGCCATCGGCAACAGCGTGCTGCGCCAGGCGACGCCGCTGGCGGTCATTGCCAGCATCGGCAACGACGCGCGCTTCGGCGAAATCGCCGAACTGATCAAGCAATGGGAGCCGACCCGCTTCGTGGTCGGGCTGCCCAGCCATCCGGACGGCACCGCGCACGACATGACCGCGCGCTGCCGCAAGTTCGCCAACCAGCTCAACGGCCGCTTCAACCTGCCGGTGGTGCTGGTCGACGAGCGCTACTCGTCGGCCGTCATCCCGGCCAAGCGCGGGGAGGTCATCGACGACCGCGCCGCCTCCATCATTCTGCAACAATACTTTGACGAATATGTCCCTACCAACTAACCCCACCGCGCCGGCCCCGCTGGACGCGGAAGCGCTGTACGCCGAGTTGCTGCAGCAGGTGAAGGCCGGCCTGGCCGACGCCCACGAACCGGCCATCGTCGGCATCCATTCCGGCGGCGCCTGGCTGGCCGAGCGGCTCGCGGCCGACCTCGGCCTGTCGGCGCGCTGCGGCGTGCTGGACGTGTCCTTCTACCGCGACGACTTCGCGAAGAAGGGCCTGCCGGCCGAAGTGAAGCCGACCCAGATCGGCTTCGACGTGGCCGGCGCCACCCTGCTGCTGGTGGACGACGTGCTCTACACCGGCCGCACCACCCGCGCCGCCATCAACGAGCTGTTCGACTACGGCCGCCCGGCGCGCATCATGCTGGCCGCGCTGGTCGACCGCGGCGAGCGCCAGTTGCCGGTGGCCGCCGACTTCGTCGCCGCGCGGGTCGCGGTGCAGCCGGGCCAGGCGCTGCGCCTGAAACGCAGCGACGCCGGACAATTCACGCTTACCATCGAAAACGACCATGCTTAATCCGCAACTGAACAAACACGGCGAGCTCCAGCACTTGCTGTCGATCGAGGGACTGCCCAAGTCCATCGTCAACCACATCCTGGACACCGCGTCCTCCTTCGTCGGCGTGTCCGACCGCGAAGTGAAGAAAGTGCCGCTGATGCGCGGCAAGAGCGTGTTCAACCTGTTCTTCGAGAACTCCACCCGCACCCGCACCACCTTCGAGATCGCTTCCAAGCGCCTGTCGGCGGACGTGATCAACCTGAACATCCAGGCGTCCTCGGCCAGCAAGGGCGAATCGCTGCTCGACACCATCGACAACCTGTCGGCCATGCACGCCGACATGTTCGTGGTGCGCCACTCGCAGTCCGGCGCCCCCTACCTGATCGCCAAGCACCTGAACGACCACAAGCAGAACCACGTGCACGTGGTGAACGCGGGCGACGGCCGCCACGCGCACCCGACCCAGGGCCTGCTGGACATGTACACCATCCGCCACTACAAGAACGACTTCACCAAGCTGACGGTGGCCATCGTCGGCGACATCCTGCACAGCCGCGTGGCCCGCTCCGATATCCACGCGCTGACCACGCTGGGCGTGCCGGAAGTGCGCGCCATCGGCCCGCACACGCTGCTGCCGGGCGGCCTGGAGCAGATGGGCGTGCGCACCTTCACCAATATGGACGAGGGCCTGAAGGGCGTGGACGTGATCATCATGCTGCGCCTGCAGAACGAGCGCATGAACGGCGCGCTGCTGCCGTCGGCGCAGGAATATTTCAAGAACTACGGCCTCACGCCGGAGCGCCTGGCGCTGGCCAAGCCGGACGCCATCGTGATGCACCCGGGTCCGATGAACCGCGGCGTGGAGATCGACTCCGCCGTGGCCGACGGCCCGCAGGCGGTGATCCTGCCGCAGGTGACGTTCGGTATTGCAGTCCGCATGGCGGTGATGAGTATTCTGGCAGGGGCGAAGGAATGAAACTGGTAATCAAGAACGGCCGCGTGATCGACCCGGCCAACGGCGTGGACGGCGTGCAGGACCTGTACATTGAAGACGGCAAAATCGCTGCGCTTGGCAGCGCGCCTGCGGGCTTCGTCGCCGAGCACAGCGTCGACGCCACCGGCCTGGTGGTGGCGCCCGGCCTGGTCGACCTGGCCGTGCGCCTGCGCGAACCGGGCTACGAATACAAGGCCACGCTGGAATCGGAAATGCAGGCCGCCATGCAGGGCGGCGTCACCAGCCTGGTGTGCCCGCCGGACACCGACCCGGTGCTGGACGAGCCGGGCCTGGTGGAAATGCTCAAGCACCGCGCGCGCCGCCTGAACCAGGCCCACGTGCACCCGCTGGGCGCGCTCACCATGGGCCTGAAGGGCCAGTCCATCACCGAGATGGCCGAGCTGACCGGCTCCGGCTGCATCGGCTTCTCGCAGGCCGAAGTGCCGGTGGAAGACACCACCGTGCTGCTGCGCGCGCTGCAATACGCCAAGACCTTCGACTACACCGTCTGGCTGCGTCCGCAGGACGCCCACATCGGCCGTGGCGGCGTGGCCCACAGCGGCCCGCTGGCTTCGCGCCTGGGCCTGTCGGGCGTGCCGGTGATGGCCGAGACCATTGCCCTGCACACCATTTTCGAACTGATGCGCGCCACCGGCGCCCGCGTGCACCTGTGCCGCATCTCCTCGGCCGCCGGCCTGGAACTGGTGCGTGCCGCCAAGGCTGAAGGCTTGCCGGTCAGCTGCGACGTGGGTGCCCACCACGTGCACCTGACCGACGCCGACATCGGCTTCTTCGACTCCAATGCGCGCGTCACGCCGCCGTTCCGATCCCAGCGCGACCGCGACGCCATCCGCGCCGCCGTGCTGGACGGCACGGTGGACGCCATCTGCTCCGACCACACCCCGGTCGACGACGACGAAAAGCTGCTGCCCTTCGGCGAAGCCTCGCCGGGCGCCACCGGCCTGGAACTGCTGCTGTCGCTGGCGCTGAAATGGGCCGACGACTACGCCGCCGCGCAGCCGGGCATGCAAGAGGGCGGCGCGCTGGCGCTGGCCATCAGCCGCATCAGCGCCGATGCCGCGCGCGTGTCCGGCCTGGACCGCCTGGGCGCGGGCCAGCTGGGTGTCGGCAGCGTGGCCGACGTCTGCATCTTCGACCCGGCCGTGCGCTGGACGGTGGACGGCAGCGCGCTGGCCAGCCAGGGCAAGCACACGCCCTTCCTCGGCTACGAGCTGGCAGGGCAAGTGCAAGCCACCCTGGTTGCCGGCCGCGTCGCCTACCAGCGCAACGCCCGCTGACTGCCGCAGGGTTGAACATTTTGCTTATTTTCCGCTTGCTGCGGATGGTGTTGCACGTGCTGTACGGCATGGCCGTGTGCGCCACCATCTTTCCGTGGATCGGCGTCGAGGCGCGCAACCGCCATATCCGGCGCTGGTCGCGCACCTTGCTTGGCATCTGCAATGTGACGGTGGAGATGGCGCCGGACAGCGCCCAGCCGCTGGAGCACGCCATGATCGTCGCCAACCACGTGTCGTGGCTCGATATCTTCGTGGTCGATGCGCTCTATCCCTGCCGCTTCGTGGCCAAGGCGGAGATCCGCTCCTGGCCGCTGGCCGGCTGGCTGGCCGAGAAGGCGGGCACGGTGTTCATTGCGCGCGGCAGCAAGCGCGACCTGCGCAATATCTTCAAGGGCCTGGTGCACAGCCTGCAGGTCGGCGAGCGGGTGGCGTTCTTCCCGGAGGGCACCACCGCGCCGCAGGGTTCGCTGCTGCCGTTCCATGCCAATCTGTTCGAGGCGGCGGTGGACGCCAAGGTGATGGTGCAGCCGCTCGCACTCAGCTATTCGGACGCGTCCGGCGGGCATCATCCAAACGTGGACTTTATCGGCGAGACCACCTTTGCCGAGAGCGTGCTGGCCATCCTGCGCGGCTCGCCGGTGTGCGCGCGCCTGAAGTACATGCCGGCCATGGACGCCGCCGGCGGCCACCGCCGCGAACTGGCGCAGGCCGCGCACGACGCCGTCGCGGCCGGGCTGGGCATTGCGCCGCAGCCCGGCGGCTTGCGGCCGCACGCGGCCTAAGCTGCCCTGCGCCGGGGCCCACGGGCTGCGGGCGCGCAGGCGGCGGCAGGACGGCTTGGCGGGCGCCCGCGTAGCCGGCCGGCGCACCGCCGGCCTACTGTTTACCGGAATGCTCGCGGTACTCCGGACACTGCACCTGCATCAGCGACCGGTCGTCCAGGCACACGGCAGACAGGTAGCCGCCCCACACGCAGCCGGTGTCGAGCGCGATCAGCTTCGGTTTCAGCATCAGCCCCAGCGCCGACCAGTGGCCGAACACCACCGTCACGTCCTGCGTGCGCCGCCCCGGCACCTCGAACCATGGCATCAGGCCGCTGGCCGGATCGGCCTTGGCGCTTTCCTTCATCTTGAAATCCATCACCCCGTCCATGCTGCAAAAGCGCAGCCGCGTCAACGCGTTGACGATGCAGCGCAGCCGGGCCGGGCCGTGCAGCTCGTCGTGCCAGGCGTCCGGCTGGTTGCCGTACATCTGCGCCAGGAAGCCGGTCCAGGCGGCGCCGCGCAGCGCCGTCTCCACTTCCCCCGCCAGCGCCATCACCTGCGCCGCGTCCCACTGCGGCAGCACGCCGCCGTGCACCAGCAGGTGGCCGTCGCGCAGCATGGCCATGGGCCGCGCACGCAGCCAGTCCAGCAGTTCGGCGCCGTCCGGCGCTTCCAGGATGTGCTCCAGCGTGTCGGAACCGGAAGCGGGGCGGATGCCGTTGGCCACCGCCAGCAGGTGCAGGTCGTGGTTGCCCAGCACCGTGTCGATGCGGCCGTCGCTGGCTTGCGCCAGCGCGTGCACATAGCGCAGGGTGGCCAGCGAGTCCGGCCCCCGGTTAATCAGGTCGCCCGTAAACAAAATGGACGGCGCCTGTTCTTCCTGGGCAAGGATGCGGTCGACCAGGGCGACGGTCTGGTCGTGGCAGCCTTGCAGGTCGCCAATCACATAAGTTTTCATAAGTGTTGCAATTGAAGAAATAAGTTGTAAGCGGCGCTAAAATCTCGCGGAACCCGGCGAGTTTCACATAAAATCATGCCTATGACTAATTCAACGCTCTGAGCGGGATGCTAAATGATTTTTGTTACAGGCGGTGCGGGCTTTATCGGCTCTAACTTTGTACTCGACTGGCTGGCACAATCGGATGAGCCTGTCCTGAATTTCGACAAGCTGACCTACGCGGGCAATTTGAATAACCTGGCCACGCTGAAGAACGACAGCCGCCATGTGTTTGTGCGCGGCGATATCTGCGACCAGGCCCTGGTGCTGGAATTGCTGCGTACCCATAAACCGCGCGCCATCGTCCATTTCGCCGCCGAAAGCCATGTCGACCGTTCCATCCACGGCCCCGGCGAATTCATTAACACCAATATCAACGGCACTTTCAGCCTGCTCGAAGCGTCGCGCAGTTACTGGAGCGAACTGCCCGAAACCGGGCGCGCCGCGTTCCGCTTCCTGCACGTGTCCACCGACGAGGTCTACGGCACCCTGGGCCCGGAGGACGCGCCGTTTACCGAGACCACGGCGTACGCGCCGAACAGCCCGTATTCGGCTTCCAAGGCCGCCTCGGACCACCTGGTGCGGTCCTACCACCACACCTACGGCTTGCCCACGCTGACCACCAACTGTTCCAACAATTACGGCCCTTACCATTTCCCGGAAAAGCTGATCCCGCTGATCATCGCCAACGCGCAGGCGGGCAAGCCGCTGCCGATTTACGGCGACGGCCAGCAAGTGCGGGACTGGCTCTACGTGAGCGACCACTGCGCCGCCATCCGCCGCGTGCTGGACGGCGGCCGCCTGGGCGAGACCTACAATGTCGGCGGCTGGAACGAAATGGCCAACCTGGACGTGGTGCACACGCTGTGCGACATGCTGGACCAGCTGAAACCGAAGGCGGCCGGCAGCTACCGCGACCAGATCACCTTCGTCAAAGACCGCCCCGGCCACGACCGCCGCTACGCGATCGACGCACGCAAGCTGGAGCGCGAACTGGGCTGGAAGCCGGCCGAGACCTTCCAGACCGGCATCCAGAAAACCGTGCAGTGGTATCTCGACAACCAGCCCTGGGTGGCCGACGTGCAGTCGGGCAGCTATGCGAACTGGGTGGCAACCAATTACTTCAACCGGGACGGCGCGCAATGACCAATCCTGTCAGCAAGTCATCGGCCTCGCCCGTGAGCGGCCGTAAAGGCATCATCCTGGCCGGCGGTTCCGGCACCCGGCTGTATCCGGTTACCATGAGCGTGTCCAAGCAGCTGCTGCCGATCTACGACAAGCCGATGATCTACCATCCGCTGACCACGCTGATGCTGGCCGGCATGCGCGAGATCCTCATCATCTCCACGCCGCAGGACACGCCGCGCTTCCAGGACCTGCTGGGCGACGGCAGCCAGTGGGGCATCAAGCTGAGCTATGCGGTGCAGCCTTCGCCGGACGGCCTGGCGCAAGCCTTCATCATCGGCCGCGAATTCGTCGGCGACTCGCCGTCCGCGCTTATCCTGGGCGACAACATTTATTACGGCAACGACCTGGACGCCTTGCTGCGCAGCGCGGCCGAGCAGGAGTCGGGCGCCACCGTGTTCGCCTACCACGTGCACGACCCCGAGCGCTATGGCGTGGTGGAGTTCGACAAGGAGCGCCGCGCCGTCAGCATCGAGGAAAAGCCGGCGGCGCCGAAGTCCAACTACGCGGTCACCGGCTTGTACTTCTACGACAAGCAAGTGTGCGACATCGCCGCCGGCATCAAGCCGTCCGCGCGCGGCGAGCTGGAGATCACCGACGTCAACCGCGCCTACCTGGCAGCGCAGCAGCTCAACGTGGAGGTGATGGGGCGCGGCATGGCCTGGCTCGACACCGGCACCCACGAGTCGCTGCTGGACGCCTCGCAGTTCATCGCCACGATTGAAAAGCGCCAGGGCCTGAAAGTGGCTTGTCCGGAAGAGATCGCCTACCGCAAGGGCTATATCGACGCGGCCCAGCTGCGCAGCCTGGCCGAGCCGCTGAAGAAAAACAACTACGGCCAGTACCTGCTGCAAATCCTGGAAGACAAGGTCGTGCCGCGATGAAAATCCACGCCACCCCGCTCGCGGGCTTGCTGCTGATCGAGCCGACCGTGTTCGGCGACGCGCGCGGCTATTTCTACGAGAGTTTCAACGCGCGCCGCTTCGCCGAGCTGACCGGCGTGCAGGCCGGGTTCGTGCAGGACAACCACTCGCGCTCGGCCAAGGGCGTGCTGCGCGGCATGCACTACCAGATCCAGCAGCCGCAGGGCAAGCTGGTGCGGGTGACGGCCGGCGCCATCTTCGACGCGGTGCTGGACTTGCGCAAGAGCTCGCCGACCTTCGGCCGGTGGTATGGCGTGGAGCTGTCCGCGGACAACAAGCTGCAGCTCTGGATACCGCCCGGTTTCGCGCACGGTTTCACCGTCACCAGCGACATGGCCGAAGTGCAGTACAAGACCACCGACTACTGGGCGCCCGAATTCGAGCGCTCGGTGATCTGGAACGACCCGGCGGTCGGCATCGTCTGGCCGCTGGACGGCGAACCGCTGCTGTCGGCCAAGGACAAGGGCGGCGTGCCGCTGGCGCAAGCGGAAACTTTCCCATGAAGATATTGCTGACGGGCTGCAGCGGCCAGGTAGGCTACGAACTCGAGCGCAGCCTGCAGGGCCTGGGCCAGGTGGTGGCGGTGGACCGCAGCCGCATGGACCTGGCCGACCTGGACCAGGTGCGCGCCGTGATCCGCGCCGAGCAGCCGGGGCTGATCGTCAACCCGGCCGCCTACACGGCGGTGGACAAGGCGGAAAGCGAGCCGGAACTGGCCTTCCGCATCAACGCCGAGGCGCCCGGGGTCATGGCCGAGGAAGCGAAAAAGCTGGGCGCCGCGCTGGTGCATTACTCCACCGACTACGTGTTCCCCGGCAACGACCCGGCGCCGCGCGCGGAGGGCGACGCCACCGGCCCCATCAACGTCTACGGCGCCAGCAAGCTGGCCGGCGAGCAAGCCATCGCGGCGGCCGGCATTCCGCACCTGATCTTCCGCACCAGCTGGGTGTACGGCATGCGCGGCAAAAATTTCCTGCTCACCATGTTGAAACTGGCGCGCGAGCGCGACGAGCTGCGCATCGTGGCCGACCAGCACGGCGCCCCCACCTGGAGCCGCACCATCGCCGACGCCACCGCGTTGATCCTGGCGCAGGCCGCAGCCGCAGGCCCGGCGGCCGCGGCGGACTGGTGGACGCGCCATGGCGGCATCTATCACCTGAGCAGCCAGGGCCAGACCACCTGGTTCGAATTCACCCAGGCCATCGTCGAGCAGGCCGGCATCGAATGCCGGCTGCAGCCCATCACCAGCGCCGAGTATCCGGTGCCGGCGCGCCGGCCGCAGTATTCAGTGCTGTCTTCGCAGCGCCTGCAGCAGCAGTTCTGCCGGCTGCCGCACTGGCGCGACGCACTGGCCCTGTGCATGCGCTAGGCCTGGCGCGCAATTGTATCGAATGGTAAGCGCGGCGCGGCGCGCGGTGGTATTTGATAAAATCCTGCCGCGCGCTGCGTTCGCGCCTGGCTGGCCGCATTGCGGGTTAGCACGCGCTCCGGAATCTTGTATTGATAAATAATAATGTTTTCATTCTTAGTCAGCTTTATTGCGTCCGCGCTCCTGACCTTGCTGGTCATTAAAGAAGCGAAATTGCACGGACCGGCGCTTGATGCGGATTTCGGCGGCGTACAAAAAAACCACGCCCATTCGGTGGCGCGTATCGGCGGGCTTTCGATATTCTTTGCCGTCGCATTAAGCGCGTGCATCTCCATTTGGCGGGTGCCGGCCATGACCAGCTGGATGGTGTCGCTGATGGCCTGTTCCTTTATCGCCTTCGCCGGCGGCATCGTGGAAGATTATACGGGCAAGGTCAGCGCCATGCGCCGCCTGCTGTTGACCATGGCGGCCGCCTTGCTCGCCTATTTCCTGCTGGATGCCCGCCTGGACCGCATCGATTGGCCATTCTCCGTATGGCCGCTGGCCATCTGGCTGGCGCTGCCGCTGTCGGTACTGGCGGTGGCCGGTATTGCCAACGCAATTAATATTATCGACGGATTTAATGGCCTGGCCAGCGTGGTCACTATCTGCATGCTGCTCTCCCTCGGTTATGTGGCCTTGCAAGTAAATGATATGTTCGTGCTGGTGGCGGCGCTGATGGTGGCCGGCGCCACCGCCGGCTTCCTGATTTGGAACTACCCGGTCGGCCTGATTTTCCTGGGCGACGGCGGCGCCTACTTTATTGGATTCATGCTAGGGGAACTGGCGCTGTTGCTGGTGGTGCGCAACCCGCAGGTATCGACCTGGTACGCCGCGCTGCTGCTGATCTATCCGGCTTTTGAAACGCTATTTTCCGCTTATCGCCGCATGTTCGTGCGCGGCAAATCGCCGACCATGCCCGATGGCATACATTTGCATAGCCTGATATTCCGCCGCATCGTGCAATGGGCGGTGGGCCGCAAGGAAGGGCGCGCCTTATTGCGCCGCAATTCATTGACGTCACCTTATCTGTGGATGTTTTCGCTGATGGCGGTTATTCCCGCCACCGTGTTCTGGCGCCACACCTGGGTTTTGATGATCTTCTGCCTGTTGTTTATGACCAGCTACATCTGGTTATATGTGCGTATTGTGCGATTTAAAGCACCGCGATGGATGATACGGCACAAGAAACACTAGAAAATTTTACATTTTGTAGTATATTTCGATCAGAATCTTTTTACCCAATCACACAAGGATAAAGTTATGGATCTGACGAATCTGTCTTCGGCTCAATTGCGCGATCTGCAAAAGCAACTGGAGCGCGAATTGAAGAAACGCGAAAGCGAAGACCTGGCGAAAGCCCGCGAGCAGATACTGGCCATCGCCCAATCCGTTGGCGTACCGGTGAAAGACCTGATCGGCAACGCGGTGCGCGTTAAAACCGGCGGCACGGTGGCGGCCCGCTACCGCAATCCGGCCGACTCGTCGCAGCAATGGACCGGCCGCGGCCGCCAGCCGAAATGGGTCAAGGAATGGGTCGAGTCCGGCAAGGCGCTGGACGGCCTGCGCATCTGACGCCCCGCGCGCGGAGCCGGCTGTCGTCAGCTTTGTGCCCGCGTTACAGGTTATACTTGCAAGCAATTGGCTAGCAATTGCACCAGCGCCCGCACTTGTGCGGGCTGCTTTTTTGTGCGGGCCGCCTTCTTCTCACTTTCCATCCAGTATCCTCTATGGTCTCCCTGTCTAAATCGATCTTCAAAGCTTACGATATCCGCGGCATCATCGGCACAACGCTGGACGCCGGCGTCGCCAAACAAATCGGCCACGCTTTCGGCCTGGCCGCAGCGGCCAAGGGCGAGCGCAGCGTGGTGATCGGCCGCGACGGCCGCCTGTCCGGCCCCGAGCTGGCCGCCGCGCTGGCGCAAGGCTTGCAGTCGGCCGGCGTGGACGTGATCGACCTGGGCGTGGTGGCCACGCCGATGGTGTACTTTGGCACCAATGTGCTGTCGGCCAAGTCCGGCATCATGGTCACCGGCAGCCACAACCCGCCCGACTACAACGGTTTCAAGATGGTGCTGGCGGGCGAAGCCATCCATGGCGAGGCGATCACCGGCCTGTACGATTCCATCCTGGCCAACGCCGACAAGGTGGCGGCCGAGCCGGGCGCCTACAGCACCCACGACATCCGCGCCGAATACCTGGCGCGCATCATCGGCGACGTGAAGATCGCGCGTCCGATCAAGATCGCGGTCGACTGCGGCAACGGCGTGGCCGGCGCCTTCGCGGGCGACCTGTATCGCGGCATGGGCTGCGACGTGGTGGAACTGTTCTGCGAAGTGGACGGCACCTTCCCCAACCACCACCCGGACCCGGCGCACCCTGAAAACCTGCAGGACCTGATCCGCGCGCTGCAGCAGACCGACGCCGAAATCGGCCTGGCCTTCGACGGCGACGGCGACCGCCTGGGCATCGTCACCAAGGACGGCCAGATCATCTACCCGGATCGCCAGATGATGCTGTTCGCGCAGGACGTGCTGACCCGCCATCCGGGCGAGCAGATCCTGTACGACGTAAAATGCACCCGCCACCTGGCGCCGTTCATTGAAAAGAGCGGCGGCGTGCCGCTGATGTACAAGACCGGCCACTCGCTGGTGAAGGCCAAGCTGAAGGAAACCGGTGCCCCGCTGGGCGGCGAAATGAGCGGCCACATCTTCTTCAAGGACCGCTGGTACGGTTTCGACGACGGCCTGTACTCGGGCGCGCGCATGCTGGAGATCCTGACCCGCGAAGCCGACCCGTCGGCGCTGCTGAACTCCCTGCCGCAGTCGGACAGCACCCCCGAGCTGCACCTGCACTTGAAGGAGGGCGAGAACTTCATCGTGATGGACAAGCTGCGCAGCGACGCCAAGTTCCCCGGCAACGAGCGCATCATCACCATCGACGGCCTGCGCGTGGAATACGCCGACGGCTTCGGCCTGGCGCGCTCCTCGAACACCACCCCGGTGATCGTGATGCGCTTCGAAGCTGAAACGCCGGAAGCGCTGGCGCGCATCCAGGGCGAGTTCAAACGCGTGATCCTGGCCGCCAAGCCGGACGCGGAACTGCCATTCTAACGCGCGCTTTTTAGTTCTATGAAGATTCTGCTGGTGCGCGTCTCCTCGCTGGGGGACGTGCTGCATAACATGCCCATCGTGGCCGATATCGCGCGTCACTACCCCGACGCGCAAATCGACTGGGTGGTGGAAGAGGGCTACGTCAGCCTGGTGCGCCTGAACGGGCGGGTGCGCAACATCATCCCGTTCGCGCTGCGGCGCTGGCGCAAGAGCCTGGGCAACCCGGCCACGCGCGCCGAGATCAAGGCCTTCTTCCGCACGCTGCGCGCCGAGCGGTACGACTACGTGTTCGACACCCAGGGCCTGCTCAAGACCGGCATCATCATGGGCGCCGCGCGCGTGGTGAAGGGCGGGCAGAAGGTGGGCCTGGCCAACGGCAGCGAAGGCTCCGGCTACGAAGGCATTTCGCGCTTGTTCCACACAAAAAGCATTCCGCTCGACCCGCGCACGCACGCGGTGGCGCGCGGCCGCCTGGTGGTGGGCACTGCGCTGGGCTATCTGGCCGACGCCGCCGGTACGCCGGCCGACTTCGGCCTGCCCGCCGTGTCGCCGTCCGATGCGCGTCCCGAGTGGATGCCGGCCGGGCCGTACGTGGTCTACTTCCACGGCACCGCGCGCGACGCCAAGAAATGGGCGCCCGCCAGCTGGATAGAACTGGGCGCCGCGCTGGCGCCGATGACGATTTTGCTGCCGTGGGGTTCGCCGAAGGAGAAGGCCGAAGCCGAAGCGCTGGCCGCCAGCCTGCCGCACGCGCGCGTGCTGCCCAAGCTGTCCATGGCCGACGCGGTGCTGCTGGCGCGCCATGCGGCGCTGGCCGTCGGCGTCGACACCGGCCTGACGCACATCGCGGCCGCCTTCACCACGCCGACGGTGGAAATCTACGCCGACTCGCCGCGCTGGAAAACCGAGGGCAACTGGTCGCCGAAAATCATCAACCTGGGCGACCGTGGCGCACCGCCGTCCGTGGCCGAAGTGCTGGCCGCGGCGCGCGCGCTGCTCGGCCCGCTGCTGCCGGTCCGTTGACATGCTGAGACTCTATTCCCTGATGTGGTGGCTGGCCATGCCGCTGGTGCTGGGCCGACTGTGGTGGCGCGGGCGCCAGGAAGCGGGCTACCGCCAGCACTGGAATGAACGCCTGGCCGTGTACCGGCCGCGCGCCGCCAACGACGAGCCGCACACCATCTGGCTGCACGCTGTCTCGGTGGGTGAAACGCGCGCCGCCGAGCCGCTGGTCGACGCGCTGCTCAAGGAGTATCCGCGCAGCCGCATCGTCATGACGCACATGACGCCGACCGGCCGCGCCACCGGCAAGCAGCTGTTCGGCAAGCACGGCGCGCGCCTGGCGCAAGCCTATCTGCCGTACGACACCATCACCATGGTGCGGCGCTTCATCAAGCACTTCGAACCGCGCATCTGCATCCTGATGGAGACCGAAGTGTGGCCGACCCTGATCGCCGAATGCGGCAAGGCCGGCGTGCCGGTGGTACTGGCCAATGCCCGCCTGTCCGAGCGCTCGCTGCGCAAGGCGCGCCGGCTCGGCAAGCTGATCGCGGACGCCGCGCGCGGCATCACGCTGGTGGCGGCGCAGACCGAGGCGGATGCCGAACGCGTGCGCTCGCTGGGTGTGCGGGAAGTGGCCGTCACCGGCAGCATCAAATTCGACGTGGTGGTTCCTGCCGCCGCGCTGTCGACCGGCGCCATGCTGCGCGCGCAGGTCGGCGGCCGGCCGGTCCTGCTGTGCGCCAGCACGCGCGAAGGCGAAGAAGAACTGATCCTGGACGCGTTCCGCGCTGCGCTGGCCGCCGCCGCGCAGCCCACGGCTGCGGCGCCCGGCGGGGCGATGCCAGCCGCAATGGCCTCCGCAATGCCGGCCGCCATGCCGCCGGCTACATTGCTACTGCTGGTCCCGCGCCACCCGCAGCGTTTCGACGCCGTCGAACAGATGGCGGCAACGCGCGGCCTGTCTGTTCAGCGCCGCAGCGCGCTCGCGCAGCCCGGCGCGGCCGTGGCCGCTGCAACGCAAGTCCTGCTGGGCGACTCGATGGGCGAAATGTTCGCCTACTTCGCCGCCTGCGACGTGGCCTTCATCGGCGGCAGCCTGCAGCCGCTGGGCGGCCAGAACCTGATCGAAGCGGCCGCGCTGGGCAAGCCGGTGCTGATCGGCGAGCACACGTTCAACTTCGCGCTGGTCACCGAGCAAGCCGTGCAAGCCGGCGGCGCCGCCCGCATCGCCAGCGCTGACGACCTGATGCTGCAAGCTGCCGGCCTGCTGCGCGACGACAGCGCCCGCGCCGCCATGGGCCGCAGCGCGCAAGCCTTCGCCAACCAGCACCGCGGCGCCACCGCACGCACGCTGGCGCTGCTGCCGGCCTTGCTGCCGCCACTGGATTAGCCGGTGCTGGCGCGAACCCTGGCTCCTGACATTTGTCATGCGCAAATGGTGGCATATGGTGCTGGCGCGGCGATGTAAAAAAATACATACTCGTGTCATCCCAACCTGGAGGACCAGTATGAAATTCCGCCCATTGCAATCTTTGGTGTTCGCCTGCGGCCTGGCCGCAGCGCTGCCGGCCTTCGCCGACGTATGGCTGATCCAGAACGTCCGCGTGTTCGACGGCCAGCGCATGCACGCCGGCCGTTCGGTGCTGGTGGAAGGCGCCAGCATCGCCGATGGCGATTTTCGCGGCAAGGCGCCGGCCGGCGCCAGGATCATCGATGGCAAAGGCCGGACCCTGCTTCCAGGGCTGATCGATTCGCACGTGCACGCCTATCGCCACCACGAATTGCCGCTGCTGTTCGGCGTCACCACGCAGATCGACATGTTCACCGGCGTCTCGGTGATGCAGGACATCACGCGCCGCATGCAAAGCGGCGCCAACGGCGACCAGGCCGACCTGTACTCGGCCGGCACGCTGGCCACCGCGCCGGGCGGCCACGGCACCGAATACGGCATGGCCATTCCCACGCTCAGCAAGCCGGAAGAGGCGCAAGCTTTCGTGGACGCCCGCATCGCCGAAGGTTCCCACTTCATCAAGATCGTCATGGAAGCCGGCCGCCCCGGCCGCGCGTTCCAGTCCCTGGACGCCGCCACGGTGAAGGCCCTGATCGACGCGGCGCACAAGCGCGGCAAGCTGGCCGTGGTCCACATCAGCACCCTGGCCGATGCGCGCACCGCGCTGGAGGCGGGCGCCGACGGCCTGGTGCACCTGTTCGTGGGCGAGCAGATCACGCCGCAGGAGCTGGAGGGCTTCACAAAACTGGCGCATGCGAAGAAGGCCTTCATCATTCCCACCTTCAGCGTCATGGAAAGTATCGCCGGCCTGACGTCGGCCGACATCATCGGCGACCCCGCCATGCAGGCCTTGCTGGACAAGCAGCAGAAGTCCGAGCTGGCCAAAGGTTACGGCAAGCAGGCCAGGCCGCAACTGATGGCGGCGCCCAAGGCGGTGGTGGCGGCGCTGCGCAAGGCAGGCGTGCCGCTGCTGGCCGGCACCGACGCGGGCAACGCCGGCACGCAATATGGCGCCAGCATCCATCACGAAATGCTGGCGCTGACGCAGGCCGGTCTGACGCCGGCTGAAGCGCTGGCCGCCGCCACATCGGTTCCTGCGCAGGCATTCGGACTGCCGGCGCGCGGCCGCATCGCCAAGGGATACAAGGCTGACCTGCTGCTGGTGCAGGGCGACCCCGGCGCCGATATCGCGGCCACCCGCCGCATCGTGGAAGTGTGGAAGGATGGCGCATTGGTCACCGGCCTGCGCGACGCGCAGCGCGCCAAGGTGGCGCAGGAGCTGATCGGCGTGCCGGTGCAGGCCTTGCCGGCCGATGGCCGCATCAGCCTGTTCAGCAAGGAAAAGCTGGCCAGCCCCTTCGGCGCCGGCTGGATGGCTGCCAACGACACTTTCCTCGGCGGTAAATCGACCGTCAGCCTGACTGCCCTGGACGCGCAACACAGCCAGGGCGGTGCGCTGCAGATCGACGCCAGCGTGGCTCCGGGCTTCGCCTATCCGTTCGCCGGCCTGGCCTTCATGCCGGGCGTACAGCCCATGCAGCCGGCCAACCTGAGCGGCGCCAAGGTGCTCAGGTTCCGCGTGCGCGGCGACGGCCAGCGCTACGGCGTGTCCATCATGTCCCGCAGCGGCAACATCCCTGTCAGCCAGCCCTTCACGGCGGAGGCGGAGTGGCGCGAAGTGAGCCTGCCCCTGGACGCGTTCAAGGGCGTGGACACGGCAGCCATCACCATGATCTCCTTCAACGCCGGCCCCAAGCCCGGTGCCTACCAGTTCCAGATTGCCGACGTGCGGCTGCTGGCCGAATAAGGGTATTGCATGCAGCTGCTCAGGCGCTGGATAGACGGGCCATGGGTGCCGCCGCAGGTGGGGCGCGCGCCTTATCTGTGGATCGCTTCGCTGGCCTTCTTCGGCTGGAAGTACCTCTACGTGGACGCTTACGCGCTGGAGTACGTGCTGCTGGCGCTCACCTTGATTGCCTTTGTGCCGATTTACTTCGGCAGCTTCTGGTACAGCGGGCGCGAGGCGGCGCCCTTCATCGCCGTCGCCTTCGCGCTAGGCGCGGCCTGGGCGCCGTTCAATTTCGGCGCCAGCACCTTCTTCATCTTTGCCGCCGCCATGTGCTCGCGCCTGGGGCCGCCGCGCGTGGCCTATTGCTGCCTGGCCGCCATCCTGATGTCGGCAGCCGGCCTGGCGCTGGCCATGCAACTGCCGCTCAGCTTCCTGATCCCCACGCTGGCCACCGGCACGCCGGTCGGCATCGCCTGCATCATGGACGCCCAGGTGCGGCGTTCGCGCAAGGACCTGCTGCTGAAACAGGAAGAGGTCGAACACCTGGCCCGCATCGCCGAGCGCGAACGCATCTCGCGCGACATGCACGACCTGCTGGGCCACTCGCTGTCGCTGATCACGCTCAAGGCCGAGCTGGCGGGCCGCCTGCTGGAGCGCGACCCGGCCGCCTGCCGCCAGGAGATCAAGGACATCGAAGCCAGTGCCCGCCACGCGCTGGCCGAAGTGCGCAGTGCCGTCAGCGGCTACCGCGAAACCGGCTTCGCCCATGAGCTGGAGCGGGCCCGCGCCGCGCTGGCCGCCGCCGGCGTGACGCTGCACGCGGACGCCGCCATGTCGTCCATGCCGGCCATGCCCGCCACGGCGGAGAACGTGCTGGCGCTGGCCCTGCGCGAAGCGGTCACCAACATCCTGCGCCATGCCGGCGCCACGCACTGCGAAGTCAGCCTGGTTTGCCAGGACGGCCTGATCGTGTTCCGCATCCGCGACAACGGCAAGGCCCTGGCGGAGGCCGGCGCGGTTGCGGTGGTGCAGGGCAACGGCCTGCGCGGCATGCAGGAGCGCGTGGCGCAGCTGGGCGGTTGGCTGGGCATGCAATTTGAACAGGGCATGTCGCTCGAGCTGCGGCTGCCGATGGAGCGCACCGCGCCGGGAGGAAGGTCTTGATACGTGTACTGATCGCAGAAGACCAGGCGCTGCTGCTGGGCGCATTGGCCGCGCTGCTGCGCCTGGAGCAAGACATGGAAGTGGTGGGCCAGGCCCGCAACGGCCAGGACGCGCTGGCGCTGTGCGGCGCGCTGAAGCCGGACGTGGTGCTGACCGATATCGAAATGCCCGTGATGACGGGGCTGGAGCTGGCCGCCGCGCTGCGCGAGCAGGGCAGCGCGGTCAAGGTCGTCATCGTCACTACTTTTGCGCGGTCCGGCTACCTGCGGCGGGCCATGGCCGCCGGCGTGCGCGGCTACCTGCTGAAGGACGCGCCGGCCGACACGCTGGCTGCCGCCATCCGCAGCGTGCACGCGGGCGGACGCGCCATTGCTCCCGAGCTGGCGCTGGAAAGCTGGAGCGGCGGCGAAGACCCGCTGAGTGAGCGTGAGCGGCAAGTGCTGCGGCTGGCCGGCGAAGGCCGCAGCGGCGCCGACATCGCGCGCCAGCTGCACCTGTCCGAAGGCACGGTGCGCAACTACCTGTCCGAGGCCATCAGCAAGCTCAACGCCGGCAACCGCGTCGAAGCCTTCCGCCTCGCCCGCGACGCCGGCTGGCTTTGATCCAGGTCGAGGTGCTATCCACGCCGGCTGCTGGACTGGGCGAAGCGGAGGAGGGTTGGAGGCTCAGCCTTGGCTCCGCGCTGGCGCGGCGAGGCGCTGCGGGATCGGGGCAAGTTCATGGAAGCCGCCGGTAAACTCAGCTGAACAGCACCGGCAGCTCCTGCGCGCGCTTGCGCAGCAGGGCTTTGGCGTCGTCGTAGGCGGGGTAGATGCGGCCGACGGCGGACCAGAATTTCGCGCTGTGGTTCATCTCCAGGATGTGCGCCAGCTCGTGCGCCACCACGTAGTCGATCAGCGGCAGCGAGAAGTGGATCAGGCGCCAGTTCAGGCGGATCACGCGCTGCACCGTGCACGAACCCCAGCGCGTGCCGGCCGACGATAGCGCGAAGGCGCTGTATTCCACGCCCAGGCGCGCCGCGTACAGGTCCAGGCGCTGCTCGAACAGCACCTTGGCCTGCTGCTGCATCCACGCGCGCACGCGCTCCTTGAGCAGCGTTTCGGTGGCGCCCTGCACCAGCCCCATATGCAGTTCGCGCGTGTCGGCGTTGTAGTCGGTGCGGTTGCGCGTTGCGGTGTACAGGCGCAGTTTCAGCTCGCCGCCCAGGTAGGGCAGCACGGCGCCGTCTTCCCACGCCACCGGCGGCTTTTGCAGCCGCGCCGCGCGCCGTTCGCGCCGCTCGTCCAGCTTGGAGATGATCCAGTGCTGCTTGGCGCGGATGGCGTTGTCGATCTCGGCCAAGCTGACGCGCTTGGGCGCGGTCACGCGCAGGCCTTCGTCGTCGATCATGAAGCCGATCGAACGGCGGGTGGAGCGGCGCAGCGTGTATTCGAGGATGAACTGGCCCACCAGCAGCTGGCGGCGCGGCAGCGCGTCCACTTCCGGCGCGGGCGGCTCCGGCGTGCGCACCGGGACAGGCGGCGGGCGCAGCAGGTTGGCGCTGGGCGGTGCGTGGGTTGCGGACGCGTCGCCGGCCGCGGCGCGGGACGGTGCTGCGTCAGACTGGGAAGCGGGGCCGGGCGGGCCCGGTATTGCGGAAGCAGGAGATACGGAAGCAGGGGATACAGGGCGGGGAGCCTGCCAGGTGGAAGGTGCGGGAACGGGGACGGGCGAGGACGGCTGGTGCATCACTGCCGCATTGGCGGCGGGACCGGCGGGACGCGATGCCACGCCCGGCGCACTCTCGCCGAACAAATCGAGCTGCCCCTCGTCGGCCTTGCTGGCTGCCGGCCTGGCAGCGGTGGCCAGGTCCTCTAGCCAGCGCTGTAGGCGTGGGGCGAAATGACGCGCATTTCTGATTCTATCCACTGTTCCACCTGCTCCATCAACTCGTCCGGACTGCGTCCTTCCGAGGAAATCGGCTTGCCGACGGAAACCGTCACCTTGCCGGGCTTTTTGATAAACGAATTCTTGGGCCAGCATTCGCCCGAGTTCAGCGCGATCGGCACCACCATGGCGCCGGTCTCGATGGCCAGGCGCGTGCCGCCGCTCTTGTACTTGCCGGACTGGCCGACCGGGATGCGGGTCCCTTCCGGGAACATGATAATCCACAGGCCCGCTTTCAGGCGGCGCTTGCCGTGCGCGACCACCTGCTTGAAGGCGTTCTTGCCCTGCTTGCGGTCGATCGGGATCATGCGCAGCGCGGCGATGCCCCAGCCGAAGAAGGGGATGTACAGGATCTCTTTCTTGAACACGAACACCAGCGGGCGCGGCAGGCTGCACAGCAGGAAGATGGTTTCCCACGCCGACTGGTGCTTCGACAGCACCACGGCCGGCGCGTCCGGGAAGTTCTCCCAGCCCTTGATTTCGTACTCGATGCCGCAAATGACCTTGGCGCACCAGATGATGAACACATTCCAGCGCGAGACGACGTAGTAGCGCTGGGCGTACGGCAGCGGCGTTGCCAGCATGCAGACGACGCACCAGATAATGGTGGCGATCGCCATGACGACGGCGAATATCAAGGAACGCAGAAACAGTACAGGCTTACCCAATGCGATACTCCAGAATCATAATCAGTTGGCTGCGGCGGCTGCAGCGGCTGCGGAAGCAGCAGCGGCGGGGACGGGCGCTTTCAGCAAGTGGTCCACCATGGCCGCCAGGTTGGCGAAGACCATTGTACCGGGTGGCAGGCCACCCGTGGCATTGGTTTTTTCACCTTTCCCGGTCAGCACCAGGTAGGGCGTGCAGCCGCTGATGAACCCGGCCTGCAGGTCGCGCAGCGAATCGCCCACCGTGGGCACGCCCTTGAGGTTGACGTTGTAGCGCTTGGAGATCTCGGCGAACATGCCCGGCTTGGGCTTGCGGCAGTCGCAGTTGTCGGCCGCCGCATGCGGGCAGAAGAAGATAGCCTCGATCTCGGCGCCCACCTGCTGCGCCAGCGAGTGCATCTTCTGGTGGATGGCGTTGAGCACCGTCATATCGAAATACTCGCGCGCGATGCCGGACTGGTTGGACGCCACCACCACGCGGTAGCCGGCCTGGTTCAGGCGGGCAATGGCCTCGAGCGATCCCGGCACCGGGATCCACTCGGCGGGCGACTTGATGAAGTCCGGCGAATCATGGTTGATCACGCCGTCCCGATCAAGGATGATCAGCTTCATCGCGACGCCCATCTCAGGCCGCCAGTTTCGAGATGTCGGCCACGCGGTTCATCATGCCGTGCAGGGATGACAGCAGCGCCAGGCGGTTGTTGCGCAGGGCGACATCCTCGGCCATCACCATCACGTCGTTGAAGAAGGCGTCCACGTCGTCGCGCAGCTGGGCCAGCGTTTTCAGCGTGCCGGCGAAGTCGCCCTTGGCGAAGGCCGCGTCCACTTCCGGCTGCACGCGCACGATGGCGGCGTGCAGGTTCTTCTCGGCGGTGTCCTGCAGCAGGGCAGGCCGAATTTCAGCTTTCCCTTCGCCTGCGCCGCCGGCTTGGGCCAAAGCGGACTCGTTCTTCTTCAGGATGTTGGTGATGCGCTTGTTGGCGCCGGCCAGCGAGGCCGATTCCGGCAGCGCGGCGAAGGCCTGCACCGCTTCCAGGCGCTGCACGATGTCGTCCAGGCGGTCAGGATTCTGGGCCACCACCGCTTCGATCTCGTTGGGCGTGAAGCCGCGCTCGCGCAGGATGCCGCGCAGGCGGTCCAGCATGAAGGCTGCCACGTCGGCGGTCGGATCCTTGAAGCCGGCCACGGCGGCGAACTGCCTGGCGGCGTCGGCCAGCAGGCCGGAGATCGACAGCGGCAGGCGCTTCTCGATCAGCATGCGCAGCACGCCCAAGGCGTGGCGGCGCAGCGCGAACGGGTCCTTGTCGCCGGTCGGCGCCAGGCCGATGGCCCAGATGCCGACCAGGGTTTCCAGCTTGTCGGCCAGTGCCACGGCAGTACCGGTAGCGGTGGCTGGCAGGGCGTCGCCGGCGAAGCGTGGCTGGTAGTGTTCGGAGGCGGCCAGCGCCACGTCTTCGTGCTCGCCGTCGTGGCGCGCGTAGTAGGTGCCCATGATGCCTTGCAGCTCAGGGAACTCGCCCACCATGTCGGTCAGCAGGTCGGCCTTGGACAGGCGCGCTGCGCGTTCGGTCAGCGCCACGTCTGCACCCAGCTTGCCTGCAATGGCGCCGGCCAGTGCGGTCACGCGCTCGCTGCGCTCGGCTTGCGTGCCCAGCTTATTGTGGTAGACCACGTTCTTCAGCAGCGGCAGGCGCGATTCCAGGGTCTTCTTCTTGTCCTGCTCGAAGAAGAACTTGGCGTCGGACAGGCGCGGACGCACCACGCGCTCGTTGCCGCCGATGATGGCGTCCGGCGTATCGGTGGCGATGTTGGAGACGATCAGGAAGCGCGAACGCAGCTTGCCGGCCGCGTCGGTCAGCGCGAAGTATTTCTGGTTGGTCTGCATGGTCAGGATCAGGCATTCCTGCGGCACGGCCAGGAACTCTTCCTCGAAGCGGCACTCGTACACCACCGGCCATTCCACCAGCGCGGTCACTTCGTCCAGCAGCGATTCAGGCATCAGCACCTGGTCGGCGCCGGCTTTTTCCAGCAGCGCGGCGCGGATCTTTTCCTTGCGCGCGTCCACGCCCGGGATTACCTTGCCCTGTTCGGCCAGCGTGGCGGCATAGGCGTCGGCGTTGGCCACGGTCACGCTGCGCGCGCCGGGGGCGGTCAGGAAGCGGTGGCCTTCGGTCAGGTTGGACGCGGTCAGGCCCAGCAGGGTCAGCGGCAGCACGTCGGCGCCATGCAGCGCGATCAGGCTGTGCGCGGGACGCACGAACTGCACGGTGGTGCCGTCCGGGCGCTGGTAGCTCATCACTTTTGGAATCGGCAGCTTGGCCACGGATTCTTCCAGCGCGGCCTGCGCGCCCGCCAGCAGCTGCGAGCCGGGCGCGGTGTAGGTGTAGAAGAAGCTTTCGGCCTTGCCGTCCTGCGCGCGTTCCAGGTCTGCCACGGCCAGGTCGGGGAAGCCCAGCGCGGCCAGCTTCTTGGCCAGCGGCGCGCTTGGGTTGCCGTCCTTGTCCAGCGCCACCGTCACCGGCAGCACTTTTTCGCGGATCGACTTGTCCGGCGAGGTGGCGCGCACCTTGGTGATGGACACGGCCAGGCGGCGCGGCGTGGCATGAATGGTGGCGGCGCTGTCTTCTTCCAGGAAGTCGCGCGATTTCAGGCCGTTGACGATGCCGGAGGCGAAAGCGGCGCCCAGTTTGGCCAGCGCTTTCGGCGGCAGTTCTTCGGTCAGCAGTTCAATTAACAGGGTCTGGTTCATGTTCTTCTAATCTTTTACGCGGCAGTGGAGGCAACTGCGGGAGCCGTGGCAGCGGCGGCTGCGGGTGCCATCGGGAAGCCGAGGCGTTCGCGGGAATCGTAGTAAGCCTGCGCCACGAGGCGCGACAGGGCGCGCACGCGGCCGATGTAGGCGGCGCGTTCGGTCACCGAGATGGCGCCGCGCGCGTCCAGCAGGTTGAAGCTGTGCGACGCTTTCATGATCTGCTCGTAGGCAGGCAGCGTCAGTTGCAGCTCGATCAGGCGCTTGGCTTCGGACTCGTGGTTGTTGAACTGCGCGAACAGCAGCTCGGTGTTCGAGTGCTCGAAGTTGTAGGCCGACTGCTCCACTTCGTTCTGGTGGAACACGTCGCCGTACTTCAGCGTTTTGGTCTCCCCGTTCTCTTCCCACCGGGTCCACACCAGGTCGTACATATTTTCCACGCCCTGCAGGTACATGGCCAGGCGCTCGATGCCGTAGGTGATCTCGCCCAGCACCGGCTTGCAATCGAGGCCGCCCACTTGCTGGAAGTAGGTGAACTGGGTCACTTCCATGCCGTTCAGCCAGACTTCCCAGCCCAGGCCCCAGGCGCCCAGGGTCGGGCTTTCCCAGTCGTCTTCAACAAAGCGCACGTCGTTCTGCTTCAAGTCCAGGCCCAGCGCTTCCAGCGAGCCCAGATACAGGTCGAGGATGTTTTCCGGCGCCGGCTTCATCACCACCTGGTACTGGTAGTAATGCTGGCCGCGGTTCGGGTTCTCGCCATAGCGGCCGTCTTTCGGGCGGCGCGATGGCTGCACGTAGGCCGCGCGCCAGGGCTCGGGGCCGATCGCGCGCAGGAAGGTACCGGTGTGGAAAGTGCCCGCGCCGACTTCCATGTCGTACGGCTGGAGCAGGGCGCAACCCTGCTTGTCCCAGTAGGATTGCAGCGTCAAGATGATTTGTTGAAATGTGAGCATCGTTATTCTTTGGGATGGCTAGCCATAAACGGTTAATTTTAGCCGTATTTGGCAACTAATCGGGGTTGGTGGAGCGCTTATTTGCGTTTTTTCGGGCCCACAGCCACGCGCCGGCCACCGCCAGCGCTGCCAGGGCCAGGAACAGGCGGTTGCCCAGGACGATGTAGGGCGTGTCGCCCGCCATGCCGCGCACCGAGGCCTTCAGCACGCCGGCCTGGTAGTAGGGCAGCGCGGCCGTCACCTTGCCATGGCTGTCGATCACCACGGTAGCGCCACTGTTGGTGGCGCCCAGCATCGGGCGGCCGGTTTCCAGCGTGCGCATCTGCGAAATCTGCAGGTGGTGCGGGATGGCGATCGATTCGCCATACCAGGCCAGTTCTGACACGTTCAGCAGCAAGGTGGCCGGTTTGGGATCGTTGGCCAGGTTGGCCGCGATTTCCTCGCCGAACAGGTTCTCGTAGCAGATGTTGGGCAGCACCCGCTGCGACTTCACCTGGAACGCCGCCTGCAGCGCCTTGCCCGGGGTCTGGTCGCCCAGCGGGATGTGCATCATGTCGGTAAACCAGCGGAAGCCGGTCGGAATGAACTCGCCGAACGGCACCAGGTGGTGCTTGTCGTAGCGGTAGGTGGGCAGGCCCGATTCGGGCGGCAGACCGATCACGCTGTTCGAATACCTGGTCGGACTGTCCATCAGCGGAATGCCCAGCACCAGGTGGCTGCGCGAGCGCTTGGCGAACTGGCCCAGGCTGGGCAGGTAGTCCGGCGGCAACTGGTGCTGGAACAGCATGATGGCCGTTTCCGGCGTGGCGATCAGGTCGGCAGCCTCGGCGGTGATGGTGTCGCGGTACTTGTTCAGCGTGGCTTCGGTGTGGCGCGCGTCGAACTTCTGCTGCAGCGGCGTGTTGCCTTGCAGCAGGCGCACCGAGATCGGCTCGCCCACCGGGTGGGTCCAGTCGACGTAGCGCAGGCCGATGCCGAGGCCCATGACGGCGGCCAGGCCGCCCAGCGCGAACCAGCGCGTGCGGTGCGCCGCCAGCAGCAGCGCGCCGGCGCACAGCGCGGCCAGCCAGCTGACGCCGTATACGCCGGCGATGGCGGCATAGCCGCCCAGCGGCGCGTCGTTATGGGCGTAGCCGGCGGCGGCCCAGGGGAAACCGGTAAACAGCCAGCCGCGCACCCACTCGAACAGCGCCCACATGGCGGGCAGCATCAGCAGGTTGGCGGCGGGCAGCGGCAGCAGCCAGCGCTTGCGCAGCCACAGCGCCGAATACATGGCCATGGCGGCGTAGGTGCCCATGGCCACGGCCAGCAGGGCGATGGCGGCCACCGCCAGCGGCAGCGGCAGGCCGCCGAAGCGGTTCAGCGCCACCACCAGCCAGTGCGTGTTGGCCAGGCACCAGCCGAAGCCGAAGGCCCAGCCCACCAGCGCGCCGGCTTTCGGCGTGGCCGAACGCAGCGCCTGGTAGAACAGCAGCGCCAGGCAGGCGATCTGCAGCGGCCACCAGCCGAAGGGCGCGAAGGAAAAAACGCTGGCGGCGCCCGCCAGCGCGGCGATGATCATGCGGCCACGGGTGCTGCGTTGTGGTGCGGGAGCGTCGCCGGGTTTGGCGCGGCGCCAGCGCATCAGTCTTGTTCGTCCACGGCCGGCGGCAGCTTCTCCACCAGCAGCACATGCAGCTGGCGCGCGTCGGCGCGCAGCACTTCGAAGCGCAGGTTGCCTATGTCGAAGGTGTCGCCCTTGTGCGGCATGCGCTCAAGGTGCTTGACCGCGAAGCCGCCGATGGTGTCGGCGTCCTCGTCGGACAGGTCGGTGTCGAGTTCCTCGTTGAACTGGCTGATCTCGGTGAGCGCCTTGATGCGCCAGCGCGGGCCGAACTTGCCTTCCTTGATCGAGAGGATGTTGTCCTCTTCCTCGTCGAAGTCGTATTCATCCTCGATGTCGCCGACGATCTGTTCCAGCACGTCCTCGATGGTGATCAGGCCGGCCACGCCGGAATATTCGTCCACCACGATGGCCATGTGGTTGTGGTTGGCGCGGAAATCGCGCAGCAGCACGTTCAGGCGCTTGGACTCGGGAATGAACACGGCCGGGCGCAGCATGTCGCGCACGTCGAAGCTGTCTTCCGCGTAGTAGCGCAGCAGGTCCTTGGCCAGCAGGATGCCGATGACCTTGTCGCGCTCGCCCTCGATGGCCGGGAAGCGCGAGTGGGCCGTTTCCAGCACGTCGGGCATCCATTCCTCGATGGGTTTGGAGATGTCGATCACGTCCATTTGGGAACGCGGCACCATGATGTCGCGCGCGGACAGGTCCGAGACCTGGAACACGCCTTCGATCATGGACAGCGCATCGGCGTCGATCAGGTTGCGTTCGTGGGCATCGTGCAGCACTTCGAGCAGTTCCGCGCGGTTCTCGGGCTCGGGGGAGATGAAAGCGGTGAGTCGCTCAAAAAGCGATCTATGGGGTTTGGCGTCAGTCTTGACGCCACTAGGGTGCTCTTGCATAGGAGGCGTGAGCCAGTTGTTTCGAAGGTCTATAGGATACTACAAATGGCGGGGGCACTCCGGTTTTGTCGGAATGGCATGGCGCGGAGCATCGTTTTTCCGGCTACAATGCAGGCTCAATCCAACCGCGCGGAGTCCGCCATGATCAGCAGCGTTTCATCCCTGAACCCGGCCGGCGGCCTGCTGCCGCAGCGTAAAATCGCCGAGCAGGAAGCGCCGCCCGACGTGGCCACCGTGGCGCCGGATCCGCAGTCCATCGGCGGCCTGCCGCCGGCCGAAGCCAGCCCCGAAGCGCCGCCGCCGGCAGCGCCGGTGCCGATGCGCTTCGACAGCGCCCCGCCGCCCGACACCACCGCCCGCCTGATCGAAAAGACGCCGTTCGACGTCAACCGCGCCTTGCTGGGCACCACCGGCACCCAGGGCGGCTAATTTATTCCGCGTACGGGTCGGCGTAGCCCAGGCCGGCCAGGATCTCCGTTTCCAGGCCTTCCATTTCGGTAGCCTCTTCATCGTCCAGGTGGTCGTAGCCCTGCGCGTGCAGCACGCCGTGCACGATCAGGTGGGCCGTGTGCTCCTCCACCGATTTTTTCTGCTCGGCCGCTTCCTGCTGCAGCACGTCCGTGCACAGGATGATGTCGGCGCGGGTCGGCTCGTCCTCGGCGTAGTCTTCGCCCTCGTTGTAGGCGAAGGTCAGCACATTGGTGGCGTAGTCCTTCTCGCGGTAGCCGCGGTTCAGTTCCCGTCCTTCCTCCGCGTCCACAAAGCGTACCGTCAGTTCGGCCGGCGCGAACAGCGCCGCCTTGATCCATTTGCGCACCATGGGGCGGGTGATGCTGTCCTGCAGGCGCGGGTCGGCGTACTGCACCGACAGGGACAGTTTATTTTTTTCTGGCATGTTTGACGGCGGCAGTCTTGGCAGGGGTGAACAGGGGCGAGATTTCGGCGGACGCGTTGTGCGCGCTCTCGTAGGCGTCGACGATGCGCGCCACCAGCGGATGGCGCACCACGTCGGCGCTGCTGAACTGGGTGAAAGCGATGCCGCGCACGTCGCGCAGCACATGGCTGGCGTCGACCAGGCCGCTCTTCAAGCTCTTCGGCAGGTCGATCTGGGTGGTGTCGCCGGTGATCACGGCCTTGCTGCCGAAGCCGATGCGGGTCAGGAACATCTTCATCTGCTCCACCGTGGTGTTCTGGGCTTCGTCCAGGATCACGAAGGCGTGGTTCAGCGTGCGCCCGCGCATATAGGCCAGCGGCGCGATCTCGATCACGCCCTTCTCGAACATTTTCTGGGTGCGGTCGAATCCCAGCAGGTCGTACAGCGCGTCGTACAGCGGGCGCAGGTAAGGGTCCACCTTCTGCGCCAGGTCGCCCGGCAGGAAGCCCAGGCGTTCGCCCGCTTCCACCGCCGGGCGGGTCAGGATGATGCGCTTGACGGCGTCGCGCTCCAGCGCGTCCACCGCGCAGGCCACGGCCAGGTAGGTCTTGCCGGTGCCGGCCGGGCCCAGGCCGAAGCTGATGTCGTGGTCCAGGATGTTGCGCAGGTATTTGATCTGGTGCGGCGTGCGCCCGCGCAGGTCGGCGCGGCGGGTTTTCAGCACCGGGCTGGTGATGTCCGGCTCGTTGAACGGCGGCTCTTCCTGGTCCGGTTCCAGTGGCGGCGCCAGGCCGGCGCGCTGCTCGACCAGGGCCAGCTGCACTTCTTCCACCGGCACCACCTTCTGCGCCACGTTGTAGAACTGTTCCAGGATCTGCACCGCGCGCTCGGCGTTGGTGCCGTTGACAATGAATTTTTCGCCCCGGCGGAAAATCGTCACGTCCAGCGCGGCGGAAATCTGGCGCAGGTTTTCGTCCAGCGGACCGCACAGGTGCGCCAGGCGCGTGTTGTCGAGCGGTTCCGGGATGAAATAGTGCGGCTGGCTTGGTGTCTTGGTTTTCAAAGGGCGCTGCCTGGTAGGTTTTACTGAATGCCGTTAGTTTACCGTATCGTGGCGCGCGCCGCGATTTTCCCTGCCAGTTGACGCTTAGACATTGCTTTCGGCCCAGCTTGCCCTACAGTCGAATCAACGGTCTTACTTTCCCACGGAGCAAACCATGGCAGTCAGTGCGATTCCCAGCGTCAGCGGCAGCAACCCCGCGCAGCAGAGCAGCGCCGTCAGCGACCCGCGCGCCGAGCAGGCCCGCCAGTTGCGCCGCGAGGAAGCGGCGCGGCGCGAGCAGGAGGTGGCCAGCGCCGAACAGCAAAGCCGGCAGGCGCAGCAGGCCGCGCGCGCCGAGCAGGAACGCCAGACCCAGCAGGCCGACGCGGTGCGCCGGCAGCAACTCGAATCGCAGCAGAGCAGCCAGAACAGCACGTCGCCTTCCGCCAGGATCGGCCAGAACATCAACACGACTGCGTAAATCCCGCCTCGGCCCGCGTCCTGCGGGCCCTTTCAGCAGCCGCTGACGGCCATAACGGGCCGTAATTATTTCCTAAAAGTTCTTCCGTGCGCCACGGAATATGTCCGTGTGTTGAAATGGCATTGTTGCTAAGAATTCTAGCGGGTGCTTGACATTACACAAGCTTCGCTAGTCGCGGCTTGGCCGGAACGGGCTGGTTTGGTATTAGAATTGTTATTGAAATTGCAATGCCATTCCGGGATAGACAACTCACCCAGACGAGGAAAAATCATGGCACACCACGCCCTTGCTTCTCAAGAAAGTTACAACCCTAATCATCTGTTGGATATGCTGCTGGGCAAGATGCAGCTGAAGAATGACGCCGCGCTGTCGCGCATGCTGGAAGTGGCGCCGCCTGTGATCAGCAAGATCCGCCACCACCGCCTGCCGGTCGGCGCCTCGCTGCTGATCCGCATGCACGAAGTGACCGGCATGAGCATTCGCGACCTGCGCGACTTGATGGGCGACCGCCGCACCAAGTACCGCCTGTCCGATGCCCAGGGACGTCCAAAGCCAGAGGACCGTCCGGAAAAGCAGCAGGACGCCGGCACCTACGCGCACTGACGTGCGGCGCGAGGCAGCGGCGCCGGAGCCGGGACTGCGATGTCCCGGCCTGGCGGGCCGGTGCGCACGCGGCGGCGCGGCAATAGTTCAGCTCAGCAGGACCATGGCAATTTCTTCATACTGCAGTTCCGTTTCGCGGAACAGCTGCAGGTAGACCGTTTCATCGAGGCCCAGCGCAGTCCAGGCCACGGTGGACACCGGCGGCACCAGGCCGTCCGGCATTTGCGCCAAATCGAGCGCATGGGCAATGGCGTCCGCCACATGGATGATGGCCGCCAAGAATCCCGCCCCCGGTGCTTCCGGGTGGTGGTGGTGCGCGATCGCCAGCCGCATCGTGTCCGAAAAATTCCAATGCTCCGCCAGCGCCATGCCGGCGTCCACGTGGTCGATGCCCAGCACTGCGCGTTCCGCTTCCAGCGGCATGCAGTCATGTTCGTTGCGGTAGGCGATGGCCTGCTGGTACGCTTGCGGGAAGCACGCCACCAGCACCAGGCGGCCGATGTCGTGCAGCAGCCCGGCCGTGAAGGCGTAATCCTGGTTGAAGCGCATCTGGCGCGCCAGCACCTTGGCGCAGGCCGCGCTGGCAATCGAGTGGCGCCAGAACGCCTTGTGGTCGAAGCCGGCGCAAGAGCGCTCGGCGAAGCAGCCGGTGAGGGCGGCCGCCGTGATCAGGTTGCGCGTGGCCTGGAAGCCGAGGAAGGTGATGGCTTGCTGGATGGTGGTCACTTTCACCTGCAGGCCGTACAGCGAGGAATTGGCCAGGCGCAAGGTCTTGGCGGTCAGCGCCTGGTCGTGCGAGACCTTCTTGGCCAGCACGGAAATATCCACATCCTCCTGGTCGATGCTGTTGAGCAGTTCCATCACCACGGCGGGCAGCGAGGGCAGGTCATCCAGGTTTTTTACTACGTCGTCGTATGTCAGCATGGCGCTCATTCGTCAGCGGGGGCGTGGCCCAGGCGGTAATCGGTCACGAAGCGGCGCAGCAGCGCCGTGGCCCAGTCGCTGTCGCTGTCCGGGTCGTTTTTACGGAACAGTTGCCCGATGCGGGCGAGCTGCTGCTGCCGGCCGGCGGCCTGCTCGGCCTCGCTGGGCTGCTGCACCGTGGCGATGGGCAGCGCTTCGATGCCGTGGCGCGCCATCAGCGCCAGCATGGACTCGGTCAGCACCGTGCCCTGCGGCAGCAGCACCTTGCCGTGCGCATCCAGCAGTTCGTCCGACAATATCATTCCTGCTTCCACCTGGCCCACCGGCAGGTGCTGATAAGTGGCAGTCATTGCGGCCTCCGTCGTTCTCGTCGCACGATCTTACCATCGGCGCCGCGGGCGAGTCGAAAATCTTGCCAAGTTGCTAGGCATACTTTACATTGGGGCGTAGCCGTCATATCCGTGCCGCGCGGGACTGGGAGGAGTAGCTCGATGTATGGTATCCAAGGTCGATTGACCTTGCTGTTCGTGGTGATCGTCACGCTCGTGCTCGGCATTTCCGGCACCTATGCGCAGTACAGCCTGAGCCATGAACTTGAAGTCAACAACCAGCGCCTGCGCCAGGGCGTGCTGACGCGCTTGCAGACCAGCCTGCCCTCCGCGCTGTGGGACCTGGACAAGGCCAAGGTGGACAACATCGTGGCGGCCGAAATGCTGCCGCCCGAACTGGTGGCGATCCGCGTCTACGACACTTCGGTCGGCCTGTTCTCGGGCAAGCTGCGCAAGGAAAACGGCAGCGTCACCCAGATCGAGTCCGACGTCCCGGTGGGCGGCACGCCGGTGGTGGCCGACCTGGCCTACCGCGACGCCGGCGCGGCCGGCAACGCGCCCAAGCCCGTCATCGTGGGCCGGGTGGTGGTCAATTTCAGCCGCGCGCAGATGGACGCCACCTTGCGCAGCGAGGTGCAGCGCAAGGTCATCGAAGTGCTGCTGCTGGACTCCATCCTGGTGGCCGCGCTGGCGCTGAGCCTGCGCATCGTGTTCGACCCGCTCAAGCAGCTGCGCGACGGCTTGCACGATCTGGCCACGCGCGGCTCGGACGAGGTGGGCGAGCTGCCGGAAAACCGGCGCGACGAGCTGGGCCAGGTGATCCGCGGCTTCAACGCCATCCAGCGCCGCGTGAAGGCCATCATCGCCCGCACCCGCGAAGCCGAGGACGAGGCGCGCCGCGCCGCGCAGGAAACCGCGAAAGCGCTGGACGACCTGCGCCGCACCCAGGAATCGCTGCTGCAGGCCGAGCGCCTGGCCTCGCTGGGCGGCCTGGTGGCCGGCGTGGCGCACGAAATCAATACGCCGGTCGGCATCGCGCTGACCAGCGCCTCCATCCTGTCCGAGGCCACCGAGCGGGTGCACCAGTCGGTGGCCGAGGGCGCCATCAAGAAATCGGACATCCTGAAGTACCTGGAGACGGCCGGCGAGAGCACCAAGCTGATCATGAACAACGCCTACCGCGCCGCGCACCTGATCCACAGCTTCAAGCAGATCGCGGTGGACCAGGTGAGCGAGGTGCGGCGCCGCTTCGAACTGCGCGAATACATCGGCGAGGTGGTGTCCAGCCTGCAGCCCAAGCTGAAGAAAACCCATATCCAGGTCGACATCAACTGTCCCGTCGAGATCGTGCTCGACAGCTACCCGGGCGCGCTGGCCCAGGTCATCACCAACCTCACGCTGAACTGCGTGGAGCACGCCTTCGAACCCGACGCGGAAGGCCGCATCGCCATCAACGTCAAGCTGGACGGCGACTGGGTGGAAATGCAGGTGGTCGACAACGGCAAAGGCATTCCGCCGGACATGCTGGACAAGGTGTTCGATCCCTTCGTGACCACGCGCCGGGGCCAGGGCGGCACCGGGCTGGGGCTCAACATCGTGTTCAATCTGATCGCCAAGCAGTTCGCCGGCACCATCACGGTGACCAGCACACTGGGGCAGGGCGCCAGTTTCGTGCTGCGCATCCCGCGTGTGACGCCGATCGAGGGCGAGGACAGCGGCCGGCCGCACGCCGACGCGCCCTTGCACGCATAGGACCGGGCGCGAAGCGCCCGCCAAAGAACCGGCAACTGCCGCATACTACGGTTTTGCTGTGAAGGAGGCGACGATGGAGACACGCAGGCAAATCGCCCTGCTGCGCGGCATCAACGTGGGGCGCGCCAAGCGCGTCGCCATGGCCGATCTGCGCAAGCTGGTCACCGACCTGGGCTACGCCGACGTGCGCACCGTGCTCAACAGCGGCAATGTGGTCTACGACTGCCCGGAAGACGCCGCCGATCCTGCCGAGGCGGCCGTCCGCATCGAGGAAGCGCTGGTGCTCAAGCTGGGCGTGGGCGCGCGCGTGACGGTGCTCGACGCCGGGCAACTTGCGCACGTGGTGGAGGACAACAGCCTGCATCCGCTGGCCGACGATCCGTCGCGCCTGCTGGTGGCGGTGCTGAACAACCCGGCCGACCGCGAACGGCTGCTGCCGCTGGCGCACCAGAGCTGGGAGCCGGAAGCGTTCGCGCTGGGGCGCTGGGCGGCCTACCTGTGGTGCGCCGACGGCATTCTGGCCAGCCGCGCGGCGGCCGCCATGGGCAAGGTGCTGGGCGACGCCGTCACCACCCGCAACTGGACCACGATCAGCAAACTGCACGCGCTGGCCTGCCAGCGGCCGGCTTGAATTCAAGGAGAACATGATGGCACTGGTGGAAGGCGAATTCGAGGTCACGATGAGTCCCGAGCACATGTCGGTGGGGGCCTCCGGCTTCGGCCTGCACCGCATGGTGCTCGACAAGCGCTACCACGGCGCGCTCGACGCCAGCGGCAACGGCGAAATGCTCAGCTTCATGGGCGCGGCGCAAGGTTCGGCCGGCTATGTGGCGATGGAGCGCGTGGAAGGCAAGCTGGACGGCCTGCGCGGCGGCTTCACCTTGCAGCACAGCGGCATCATGGACCGGGGCCAGCCCAGCCTGAGCGTGCTGGTGGTGCCGGATTCGGGCAGCGGGGACTTGACCGGGCTGAGCGGCAAACTGGACCTGCGCATCGAGGACGGCAAGCACTTTTACACGTTCGACTATGTGATTGCGGCCCTGCCCTAGCGTTTGCGCTACAATGGCGCAATTATTTGCTATGCGGCAACAAAATGAACAAAGATCTGTATAAGGGCGCGCTGATCATGGCCGCCGTGCTGGTGGTGCTGGTGGTGGGCGGCTTCGCGCTGTCGGACAACGGCGTGCAGAAGGCCGGCTGTGTCGGCCGCGCCATTGCCAGCGGCATTTCCTTGGGCAATATCGCCTCGGTCTGCGGGCTGGGCCGCTGAGATGCCGGGGTCTGGCCCCGGGTCTGCCCCCAGGGCGGCTCAAGTCACCTGAAAGCAGGCGGCGAAGGCCTGGCGCGCCGGATGGTGCAGCACGTCGCTGCGCCACACCAGCATGGTCTGCACCAGCGCCGTTTCCGGCGGCAGCGCGTGGCACTGGATGCTGCCGGCCAGCTTGCGCTGCTTGAGCACTTCCTTCGGCATCAGCGCCACCCCCATGCCGGCCGCCACGCAGCCCAGTATCGCCTCGAACGTGCCGAACTCCGAAATGCGCGTGGCCGCCACGTCGCCTTCCGCAAACCAGTTTTCCAGCCGCCGCCGGTAAGCGCAGCCGCTGCGGAATACCAGCAGGGCGCGCCGCGCCACGTCGCGCGGGCTGTGCACCGGCCCTTGCGCCGCATCGGTCAGCAGCACCAGCTCCTCCTCGAATACCGCCAGTTGCGCCAGCTCCGGCCGCAGCACCGGCGCGGCCACCAGCGCCACGTCCAGTTTGTGCTGGAGCACGGCCTGCAGCAACTGGTCGGTAGGGGCGGTTTCCAGCAGCAGGTCCACCTGCGGGTGCTGCTTGTGAAACGCCGCCAGCACCAGCGGCAGGCGCGCGGCGGCGGCCGTTTCCATGGCGCCGATGCGCAACTGTCCGGCCGGTTTCTGGTCGCCGCGCACCGAGGCCTGCGCCTCGTCGGCCAGGGTCAGCAGGCGGTCCGCGTAAGCCAGCAGGCGTTCGCCTTCGGCCGTGATCAGCAGGCGCCGGCCGGCGCGGTGGAACAGCGCCACGCCCAGCGATTCCTCCAGCTGCCCCAGCCGGGCCGACACGTTCGATTGCACGCGGTTGAGCCGCGCGGCGGCCTGCGTGACGCTGCCTTCCTCGGCCACGGCTTTGAAGATGCGCAGTGCGGACAGTTCCATGGCTCTCCTGTGATTCTCAAAATACGATAGATAAGATCATTATTATTCATTTTTCTGGATATGCAAACCCGCCTATAGTGTATCCATGAAAACCGCCACCCCACCCTCGCGCGCTGTATTGCTGGCCTGCAGCTTCGCCTTCATCATCGTCCAGCTTGACGTCACCATCGTCAACGTCGCCTTGCCCCGCATGGGGCAGGAGCTCGGCGCCAGCGTTGGCGACCTGCAATGGGTAGTCGATGCCTACACCCTGGGTTTTGCCGTCTTCCTGCTATCGGCCGGCGTCCTCGGCGACAAGTTCGGCTCCCGCCGCGTGTTCCTGGCCGGCTTCTGGCTGTTCACGCTGGCCTCGCTGGCTTGCGCGGCCGCCAGCGGCGCCATGATGCTCAACCTGGCCCGCGCCGTGCAGGGCATAGGGGCTGCGCTGCTGGTGCCCAGTTCGCTTGCCATCCTGAACGCCGCTTACGCGCACGACAAGGTGCAGCTGGCCAAGGCCGTGGGCTGGTGGACGGCGGCCGGCGGCGTCTCGATCGCGCTGGGCCCGGTATTGGGCGCGGCGCTGCTGGAGCTGGCCGGCTGGCGCAGCATTTTCTGGGTCAACATCCCGCTGTGCCTGGCGGGTGCCTGGCTGACGCTGCGCGCCGTGCCGGCGGCGGCCGGGAAGGATCCGCAGCGCGCCTTCGACATGCCGGGCCAGCTGCTGGCCGTGGTGGCGCTGACCGCCTTCATCGGCGCCGTGATCGAAGTGCACGCGCTGGGCTGGACCCATGCGATAGTGCAGGGCGGCCTGGCGCTGGCCGCGCTGGCGGGGGCGATATTCCTGTGGGTGGAGGCGCGCAGCAAGGCGCCCATGCTGCCGCTGGCGCTGTTCCGCAGCGCGGGCTTCAGCGGCGCGGTGGCGTTCGGTGTGCTGGTCAACTTCGCTTACTACGGCGTGATCTTCGTGCTCAGCTTTTACCTGCAGAGCATGCGCGGCTACACCGCCCTGGAGGCGGGCATGATCTTCCTGCCGCTGACCGGCACGTTCATCTTCTCCAACATCGCCAGCGGACGGATGTCGGCGCGCACCGGCTTGCGGGCGCCCATGATAGCCGGCGGGCTGATAGGCGCCAGCGGCTATGCCTTGCTGGGCGTGTTCGGCATCTCCGCCGAGGCCGGCTTCTGGGCCATGCTGCCCGGCCTGGCCCTGATCCCGGCCGGCATGGGCCTGGCCGTGCCGGCCATGACGACCTCGATTTTATCCAGTGTCGGCGCCGGCCAGGCCGGCACCGCCTCGGCAGTGCTCAACACCGCACGCCAGGTGGGCGGCGCGCTCGGTGTGGCGGTCTATGGCGCCATGGTCGCTGCCGCCACGCCGGCGATGGCGATGACCGGCTTGCGCACCGCAATGGCGATCTCCGCCGCGCTGCTGCTGGCCGCCGCCGCCATCGCCTGGCAGTGTATTGCCCGCGCCGCAGCCACCGTGTCCGTGGCACGTGCGTTGTAGAAGGAGCTGCGGCCTGGAATGTAGGGACGGCGGCCGTGGCCGCCTCACGTCCAGGCGCACTGTCGCGCCGGCGTCACGCGGTCAGTTGCGCGAGCGGCACAACAGCAGCGCGACCAGGCTCAGGCCCGCTGCGGTGGAGAGGTAGTAGCCGACGTAGCTCAGACCGTGGTGCGTGGCCAGCCAGGTGGCGGCGTACGGCGCCAGCGAGGCGCCCAGGATGCCGGCCAGGTTGAACGTGAGCGAGGCGCCGGTGTAGCGCACCTCGGCCGGGAACAGCTCGGACAGCATGGTGCCCAGCGGGCCGTAGGTCATGCCCATCAGGCCCAGGCCGATCGACATGGCCAGCGTGACTTCGATGGTGCTGCCGGAGCCGAACAGCGGCGCCAGCACCAGCCCGAACGCCATGATCAGCGCGGAGACCACGATCAAGGTCAGGCGGCGGCCATAGCGGTCCGCCACCAGCGCGGTGATGGGGATGGTGAGGCCGAAGAACACCACCGAGAACAGCTGCAGGATCAGGAAGTCCTTGCGGGTATAGCCCAGCGCGGTGGTGCCCCAGCTCAGCGTGAACACCGTCATCAGGTAGAACAGCACAAAGGTGGCCATGGCCATCAGGGTGCCCAGCACCAGCATGCGGGTATGGTCGCGGAACACGGTGACGGCGGGGATCTTCACGCGCTCGCCCTTGTCGAGCACCTTCTGGAAGTCCGGCGTTTCGGTGATCTTCAGGCGCACGTACAGGCCGACGATGACCAGCAGCGCGCTGGACAGGAAGGGAATGCGCCAGCCGTAGGAGAAGAACTGCTCGTCGCTCAGCACCTGGGTCAGCAGCAGGAAGATGGAGCCGGACAGGAAGAAGCCGATCGGCGCGCCCAGTTGCGGGAACATGCCGTACCAGGCGCGTTTGCCCGGCGGCGCGTTCTCGGTGGCCAGCAGCACCGCGCCGCCCCACTCGCCGCCCAGGCCCAGCCCCTGGCCGAAGCGGCACAGCGCCAGCAGCAGCGGCGCCATGGTGCCGATGGCGGCGTAGGTCGGCAGCAGGCCGATGGCGACGGTGGACAAGCCCATGGTGAGCAGCGCCGCCACCAGCGTGGCCTTGCGGCCGATGCGGTCGCCGAAGTGGCCGAATACGGCCGAGCCGACCGGGCGCGCGAAGAAGGCGATGGCGAACGTGGCCAGCGATTGCAGGGTGGCGGCGGCGGGGTCTCCTGCCGGGAAGAACAGCTTGGGGAAGACCAGCACGGCGGCGGTCGCGTAGATATAAAAATCGAAGAATTCGATGGTGGTGCCGATCAGGCTGGCGAACAAGACGGTGGCGGGGGAATTGGCCTTCGGTGCGCCGGGGTGAGGCTGACTCATTACTGCTCCTGGTTGCGATGGACGACGGGCGCAGGCGGGCAAGCGGCGCGGATGGCCGGCAAGGAATGCGCCGCTGCACGGGCGGGGATGGTGCCAGGTGCAGTGTGCGGCGGGGACAGCCGGTTTCGGGTGGAACGCGCGGCAGGCCTGCTGAGGCCAACATGATACGTCCCGGCGGCGAAAAACGCCAAGGACGCATCATGTCGGACCGGCGCAGCGGTCAGGCTTGGTCCCCGGCCGCGCTGGAGGCCGGTATTATGGCCGCGAAGCCTACGCGTATTTCATCGGCGGACTCGGGCCGCACCACGCGCGCAAGCTCCTTGCCGTCGCGCAGGAAGATCAGCGTGGGCCACAGCTTCACGCGGAAGGAACGGCCCAGCAGGCGTCCCGGCCCGTCTTCCACTTTGTAATGCGGCACCTGTTCGTAGGCGGCGTAGGCTTGCGCCAGGGGCGGCTGGGCGGCGCGGCAGTAGCCGCACCAGTTGGTGCCGAATTCCAGCACCGCCGGCCCGGCCAGCGCGTCGATGTCGGCGCGCGTGGGCGCGCTTTCCTTGTAGGTGGTTTCCATTAGCTTGTCCTCCTGATACGGCTCATGATCTACGATTTCGGCTTCAGGCTGGCGCACGGGTCGGGTCGCGGCTTCTTCGGCACGGTATAGCTGGCGTCGTACAGGCCGGGTGCGGCGGCGCTCTCCACGTAGCCCACGCTGCGCACGGTCAGCTTGGGCTCGACCGCATTGAGCCAGCGCGGCACCCCGTAGTCCTTGCGCACATGGCCGTTGCCGGCGATGAGCACCACGTCGCGCGGCTGCTGGGCGCGCAGCAGCTTGGCCATCCAGATGTCGCGCGCGACCTGGGCGTTGACCATGCCGGGCACCATCATGTCAGGCAGCATATTGCAGTGGCCGGCCACGATTTCCTTTTCCTGGCCCTTGAGAATGTCGGCCGGCAGCGGCTCCTTCAGGCGGTACTGCGCCACGGTCTTCTCGTCGAAGCTGGACGCCACGCCGTCGCGCACTACCAGCGAGGCATCCTTGCGCGACAGGTTGGCGGCGATCAGCGGCAGCTCGTAGCGCAAGGCCAGGTCGATGATGGGACGGTACTGGTCCCAGTCCCAGCGCGGGCCGGCCATCACCAGGATGACGCACTGGGCGTCGCGGCAGTCCTTCTGCGCCTTGCTGAGCAGTTCCTGGTTTTCGCGGTCGAACTGCTCCATGGCGATGGCGGGACGCCAGCCGGCTTCCACGCGCCGGAACAGCTGCTGGTAGCGCAGCTTGTGGCCGTCGGGGTTGTCGTGCACTTCGCCCAGCAGCAGCACCTGCGGATTGTCGGTGACGGGTTCGGATTGGGACTGGGTTGGTTTGTTCTTGCTGCCTGCACAGCCGGCGATGGCGGCGGCGACCAGCAGCAGCGCGGGTAGGGAGCGTTTCATGTTGCCTTACTTTGGTTGAGGGAAAACCGGGTCAGCCTCCAGTCTATCCCAAGCCGGCCTCCTTGGTGGGAAGGGGGCCGGCCATCCCTGTCACGCCAGTAGCTTGTGGATCTGCGCGGCGATTTCCTGCACGTGCGTTTCCAGCGCGAAGTGGCCGGTGTCCAGCAGTTTCACCACCGCGTTCGGGTTGTCGCGGCGGTAGGCTTCGGCGCCTGCCGGGATGAAGAAGGGGTCGTTTTTGCCCCAGATGACCAGCGTCGGCAATTGCGTGTCGCGGAAGAACTGCTGGAACACCGGGTACTTCGGCAGATTGTTCTGGTAGTCGAGGAACAGCGCCAGCTGGATCTCCGCGTTGCCGGGGCGCTGCATCAGCAGCGCGTCCAGGTAGTAGGCCTCCGGCGCCACCGCGTCCGGGTTGGCCACTCCGTGGGTGTACTGCCATTTGGTCCCCTCAAGGCTGAGCGATTCGCGCATGGCCTCGCGGTGTTCGTCCGGCGCCGCCCAGTACTGCTTGATGCCGGTCCACGGATCGCCCAGGCCTTCCAGGTAGGCATTGCCGTTCTGCGAGACCAGTGCGGTCACGCGTTCGGGATGGGCGGCGGCCAGGCGCAGGCCGACAGGAGCCCCGTAGTCGAACACGTAGAGCGCGTATTTTTTCAGCTCCAGCGCCTGCACGAAGGCTTCCATGGTGGCGGCCAGGTTGTCGAAGGTGTAGCCGTAATTGCGCTCCCCGGGGACGGTGGTGAAGCCGAAGCCCGGCAGGTCCGGTGCGATGACGCGGTATTTGGTGGCCAGCAGCGGGATCAGGTCGCGGTACATGTGCGAGGAGCTGGGGAAGCCGTGCAGCAGCAGCATCACAGGCGCATCCGGCGCGCCGGCTTCGCGGTAGAAGATGTTCACGCCGTCGGCTTCGACATTGCGGAAGGTGGCTAGGTTCGACATGGTTGGCTCCGTTCTCAATGAAACTGGTTAAATTACGTTTTACTGGTTACTAGATTAGCGTAGAATTGAAACTTGTAAAATCATTTTTTAACGGTTACAGTGAAATTCACTCTTTCGGAGAATGGAATAATGATGGATTTTCTGGGCGATCACCCGGCGCTGGACCTGCTCAACACCGTGGTGCAAGTCAACGGCGAGGCGGTGGAGCGCTGGCAGAGCGGTGCCGACGTGGCGCAATGGCTGGCGCAGGCGGGATATTTGCCGGGCGGCGCTGCTGCTGCTGCTGCTGCTGCTGCCGGGCTGCCGCACTTGTTGGAGCAGGCGCGCGCGCTGCGCGAGCTGCTGCGCAGGCTGGTGGCGGCGCGCAAGGCCGGGCTGGCACTGGACGGGACGGACCTGGCGACGCTGAATGCGGCGCTGGCGTATGGACGGCGCCACATGGCGCTGGCGGCCGGGCAGGATGGCGCGCTGGCCTTGCGACCGGTGTACGCGGCCGATACGGCGCAACAGGTGCTGGTGCCGCTGGCCGAGTCGGCGGCCGAGCTGCTTGCCGGCGACTTTGCGCTGGTGAAGCACTGCGAGAACCCGGAATGCTCGATGTGGTTCATGGACCGCACCAAGTCGCACCGCAGGCGCTGGTGCAGCATGGCGATTTGCGGCAACCGCCACAAAGTCGCCAGTTTCCGCCAGCGCAGGGCCAGCCCTCCTACGTAGGTTGACGTATGTCGTAGTCATTCCTCAATGGTTAATCTCATGTCAATAGTGAACCACAACATGAGAGAGGCCTGGGATGATGAAGATACGAAAACGAGCGTTGCTGGCTGCACTCGCGGCGGCGGCGCCGATGCTGGCGCACGCGGGCGCCACGATACCAATCGGCGAGGACAAATCGGTCAGCGTGGGCTTCGGCATGCGCGGCTCCTATTCCAGCATCGAGGACGGCGCCAGTAATGGCACCTCGCGCTCGAATGACCTGAACCTGGACAGCGCCCGCCTGTTCTTCGGCGCATCGCTGAACAAGAACATCAAGGGCATGTTCAACACAGAGTGGGACGGCGACAAGATCCGCGTGCTGGATGCTGCCGGCCAGTTCGCCATCTCGCCCGAACTCAATATCTGGGCCGGCCGCCTGCTCTCGCCGAGCGACCGCGCCAACATGGCCGGACCATATTACTCGCTGGGCGGCGGCTACTGGGCCGGCGTCTCCTCCCGCTACGGCTACAACGGCGGCATCTTCCGCGGCCGCGACGACGGCGTGGTCGTGTGGGGCAATGTGCTGGAAGGCGGCAAGCTGGGCTACTCCTTCGGTGCTTTCGAAGGCCACACCTTCGGCATCGGCTCGCTGACCCAGAACCAGGCCAGGGCCGCCGGCGTGAAAACCTCCGATTCGCTGATGTACGCCGGCCGGGTGCAATACGACTTCTGGGACGCCGAGCCGGGCTACTACGGCACTGGCAACTACCTCGGCGGCAAGGACATCCTGGCCATCGGCGTGGCTGCCCGTCAGCAGAAGGACGGCGTGCTGACGCTGTCCGGCGTGGGCGACTACAGCGCCTGGAACGTCGACTTCCTGCTGGAAAAGCGCATCCCCGGCTCGGGCGCGTTCGCCATCGAGGCGGCCTATTACGACCACGACACCGACAACGTCATCAAGTCCGAGCAGGGCGAGGCCTGGTCGGCCGGCGCGTCCTATATTTTCGAGCAGGGCATGGGCGCGGGCAAGCTGCAGCCCTTCGTGCGCTTCCAGAAATTCACGCCCGACACGCATCTCAACACGCGCCAGAGCGACGTCGGCGTGAACTACATCATCGACGGCTACAACGCGCAAGTGAGCGCCGTGTATTCGCGCACCAAGGTCGCGGCCGCGCCGGACCAGAACAAATTCGTCGTCGCGCTGCAACTCCAATACTGACCCAACCCATTACGAGGACCGCCATGCAAACTCGCCGCACATTCATCGCCACCTTCACGCAGATCGCCGCCGGCGCCGCCATGCTGATGGGAGGCGTTTCCGCGCAGGCCGCCGACACCATCAAGGTCGGCATCCTGCATTCGCTGTCGGGCACCATGGCCATTTCGGAAACGTCGCTCAAGGACGTGGCCCTGATGACCATAGACGAAATCAACGCCAACGGCGGCGTGCTGGGCAAGAAACTGGAAGCCGTGGTGGTGGACCCGGCCTCCAACTGGCCGCTGTTCGCCGAGAAGGCGCGCCAGCTGATCGCCAAGGACAAGGTCGCCGCTGTCTTCGGCTGCTGGACTTCGGTGTCGCGCAAGTCCGTGCTGCCGGTGTTCAAGGAGCTGAACAGCATCCTGTACTACCCGGTGCAGTACGAAGGCGAGGAGCTGGAGAAGAACGTGTTCTACACCGGCGCCGCGCCCAACCAGCAAGCCATCCCCGCGGTGGAATACCTGATGAGCAAGGACGGCGGCGCCGCCAAGCGCTTCGTCCTGCTGGGCACCGACTACGTGTACCCGCGCACCACCAACAAGATCCTGCGCGCCTTCCTGAAGAGCAAAGGCGTGAAGGACAGCGACATCGACGAGGTCTACACCCCGTTCGGCCATTCGGACTACCAGACCATCGTGGCCAACATCAAGAAATTCTCGGCCGGCGGCAAGACGGCGGTGATCTCCACCATCAACGGCGACTCCAACGTGCCGTTCTACAAAGAGCTGGGCAACGCCGGCCTGAAGGCGACCGACGTGCCGGTGGTGGCGTTCTCGGTAGGCGAGGAGGAGCTGCGCGGCGTGGACACCAAGCCGCTGCTGGGCCACCTGGCGGCGTGGAACTACTTCGAGTCGGTGAAGAACCCGGTCAACTCGGAGTTCATCAAGAAGTGGAAGGCCTACGCCGTGGCCAAGAAGCTGCCGAACGCAAACACCGTGGTGACCAACGACCCGATGGAAGCGACCTACGTCGGCATCCACATGTGGAAGCAGGCGGTGGAAAAGGCCGGCACCACGGATACCGACAAGGTAATTGCGGCGATGGGCGGCCAGAGCTTCAAGGCGCCGTCCGGCTTCACCCTGACCATGGACCCGACCAACCACCACCTGCACAAGCCGGTGATGATAGGCGAGATCAAGGGCGACGGGCAGTTCAGCGTGGTTTGGAAGACCAAGGCCCCGCTGCGCGCCCAGCCATGGAGTCCTTTCATCAAGGGCAATGAAGGCAAGCAGAAGATGTAAAGGAACGCCGGCGCCCAGTGTCGGGCGGGCTGGGCGCTTGCGCCGTAACCCGCCACCACAGGCCACCGGCGGCTCATGGCAGGTTGCGCGTGCAGGCACGCCGACCCGCCCTTCGTACAGCATGACAACCCGGCATATCCCATGAAACGAATTCTGCTAACAGCGCTGCTTTGCCTGCACGCCTTGGGCGTGCATGCCGCAATTTCTCCGGCGTTGCTCGCGCCGCTGGCCGGCGACGATCCCGACGCGCGCATCGAAGCGGTCGGCAGGATCGCCGCGCTGGCCGATGCCGATGCGCTCAAGGTGCTGCAAGCGCTGAACGGCGACACGCTGTACGCCACGCCGGACGGCGCCATCCTGGTCGTCGACGGCGACAAGGCCTGGAACCCTGCCACCGGCGCCACCGGCCCCGTGCCGGACGGTGTGGACGGCGTGGTCGTCAACAATCGCCTGCGCGGTGCGGTCGAGGGCGCGCTATCCGGCCTGGCGCTGCTGTCGCCGCAGCGCGAACAGCGCCTGGCCGCAGCGCTCCAGCTGCAAGCCAAATCCGCCGACCCCGCGCAAGCGCCGCTGGTACGCAAGGCCTACGCGCTGGAGCGGGACGCGGACATCAAAACCATCCTGCAAACCCTGGTCGCCACCGCCGACCTGCACTCGCCCGACGCCGCCGTGCGCCGCGCCGCCGTGGCAAGCCTGGCCGACACCGGCGGCGCCGCGCTGCGCCCTGTGCTGCAAGCTATGCTCGTACAGGACGGCGGCAGCTTCGCCGAACCCGATCCCTCGGTGCGCAGCGCCGCCGTGGACGCGCTGAACCGCATCGACAGCCGCATCGCCCGCACCGAATTCGTCGGCAACCTGTTCTACGGCGTGTCGCTGGGCAGCGTGCTGCTGCTGGCCGCGCTCGGCCTGGCCATCACCTTCGGCCTGATGGGCATCATCAACATGGCCCACGGCGAGCTGCTGATGATAGGCGCCTACACCACCTATCTGTGCCAGTCGCTGTTCCGCCATTACTTCCCGGACGCGCTGGACTGGTATCTCGCCGCCGCGCTGCCGGCGGCCTTTCTGGTTGCCTTCGCGGTCGGCGTGGCGCTGGAGCGCACGGTGATCCGCTGGCTCTACGGCCGGCCGCTGGAAACCCTGCTGGCCACCTGGGGCATCAGCCTGATGCTGATGCAGCTGGTGCGCACCATCTTCGGCGCGCAGAACGTGGAAGTGGCCAACCCGTCGTGGATGTCCGGCGGCGTGACCGTGCTTGGCTCGCTGGTGCTGTCGTACAACCGCATCGCCATCATCGCCTTCGCCATCGTGGTGGTGGTGGCGGTGTGGCTGATCCTGAACAAGACCCGGCTCGGCCTGTTCGTGCGCGCCGTCATGCAGAACCGCCGCATGGCCGACTGCGTGGGCGTGCCCACCGGCCGCATCGACATGATGACCTTCGGCCTCGGTTCCGGCATCGCCGGCCTGGGCGGCGTGGCGCTGTCCCAGCTCGGCAACGTGGGGCCGGACCTGGGCCAGGCCTACATCGTGGACTCCTTCATGGTGGTGGTGCTGGGCGGCGTCGGCCAGCTGGCCGGCACGGTGATCGCCGCGCTGGGCCTGGGCGAAGTGAACAAATTCCTGGAACCGCTGGCGGGCGCCGTCATGGCCAAGATCTCCATCCTCGTATTCATCATCATCTTCATCCAGCGCCGGCCGCAAGGGCTGTTCGCGATGAAAGGCAGGAGCGTCGAATGAGCCTCAGTCTGTATTCTCCCCGCGCCTGGAGCGCGATCTGCGCGGTGGTGGCGGTGGCCGCGCTGCTGCCGCTGCTGAACCTGGTGTTCCCGGCCGGCCATGCGCTGCACGTTTCCAGCTACGCCATGGGCCTGGTCGGCAAGTTCATGTGCTACGCGCTGGCCGCGCTGGCGCTCGACCTGGTGTGGGGCTACACCGGCATCCTGTCGCTGGGCCACGGCGTGTTCTTCGCGCTGGGCGCCTACGCGCACGGCATGTACCTGATGCGCGCCATTGGCCGCGACGGCGTCTATCAGAGCACGCTGCCGGACTTCATGGTCTTCCTCGACTGGAAAACCTATCCCTGGTACTGGTCCATGACGGACAACTTCTGGTACTGCATGGCGCTGGTGGTGCTGGTGCCGGGCCTGCTGGCTTTCGTGTTCGGCTACTTCGCCTTCCGCTCGCGCATCAAGGGCGTGTACTTTTCCATCATCACGCAGGCCATGACGTACGCCTTCATGCTGCTGTTCTTCCGCAACGACACCGGCTTTGGCGGCAACAACGGCTTCACCGACTTCAAGCGCATCCTCGGCTTCAGCGTGACGGCTCCCGGCACCAAGGCGGTGCTGTACCTGGTGACGCTGGCCTTCCTGGTGGGCGCGCTGCTGCTGTGCCGCTGGATCGTCACCTCGAAGCTGGGCCGCGTGCTGCAGGCCGTGCGCGACGCCGAATCGCGCCTCATGTTCATCGGCTACAACCCGCTGTGGTTCAAGCTGTTCGTGTGGACCTTGTCGGCGGTGCTGTGCGGCATAGCGGGCGCGCTGTACGTGCCGCAGGTGGGCATCATCAACCCGTCCGAAATGTCGCCCGCGAATTCGATCGAGATGGTGATCTGGGCGGCGGTGGGCGGGCGCGGCACATTGGTGGGCCCCATCATCGGCGCCTTCACCGTGAACGGCCTGAAAAGCTGGTTCACGGCAGCGTTCCCCGACCTGTGGCTGTTCGCACTGGGGCTGCTGTTCATCCTGGTCACGCTGTTCATGCAGAAGGGCATACTGGGCCTGGTGGAGAAACTGAAGCGCGGCGCGCCGCCGCCGGAACCCGCACCGGCGCCCGCAGCCGATACGGCGCCGCACGCGAGCACGCCTGCCAAGGAGGCCGCATGACCGTCAAACGCGAAGGCCTGGACACGGAACACGGCATCATCCTGTATCTGGACGACATCACCGTGTCTTTCGACGGCTTCAAGGCGCTCAATAAATTGAGCCTGAACATCGGCGTGGGCGAGCTGCGCTGCATCATCGGTCCCAATGGCGCGGGCAAGACCACCATGATGGACGTCATCACCGGCAAGACCCGGCCAAGCTCCGGCAGCGCCTTCTTCGGCCAGACCTACGACCTGGCGGGCATGACGGAATACGACATCGCCCACGCCGGCATCGGCCGCAAGTTCCAGCGGCCTACGGTGTTCGAGCAGCACACGGTGTTCGAGAACCTGGAGCTGGCCGCCAAGATGGACAAGCGCGTACGTCCGACGCTGTTCGCCCGGCTCGGCTCGGAGCAGCGCGACAAGATCGCCGAGATCCTGCGCCTGATCCGCCTCAACGGCCAGGAAGAGCGGCTGGCCGGGCTGCTGTCGCACGGCCAGAAGCAGTGGCTGGAGATCGGCATGCTGCTGATGCAGGAGCCGCAGCTGATCCTGCTGGACGAACCGGTGGCCGGCATGTCGGACGCGGAAACCGCGCGCACCGCCGAGCTGCTGAACGAGCTGCGCGGCAAGCATTCCATCATGGTGGTGGAGCACGACATGGGCTTTGTCGCCGAGATTGCGCAGCAGGGCGAGGTGACGGTGCTGCACGAGGGATCGGTGCTGGCGCAGGGCCGCATGGAGCAGGTGCAGGCCGACGAGCGCGTGATTGAAGTCTATCTGGGACGCTAGGGAGCCATATGCTGCAAGTAGAACAAGTGAACCAGTACTACGGCTCGTCGCACACCTTGCGCGGCGTGTCGCTGTCGGTGGAAAAGGGCGAATGCCTGACGCTGCTGGGCCGCAACGGCGTGGGCAAGACCACGCTGCTCAAGTGCCTGACCGGCGTGCTGCCGGTGGCGCGCGGCAAGGTGACGTTCAACGGGCGCGACATCACGCGCCTCAAGCCGCACCAGCGCGCGGCGGCTGGTATCGCCTATGTGCCGCAGGGCCGGGAAATTTTCGCGCGCCTGACGGTGCAGGAGAATCTGCAGATGGGCATGGCAACGCTGTCGCGGCGCGAAGCGTCCACCATCAGCGGCGAAGTGTACGAGCTTTTCCCTGTGCTGAAGGAGATGCTGGGACGGCGCGGCGGCGACCTGTCGGGCGGGCAGCAACAGCAGCTGGCCATCGCGCGCGCGCTGCTGGCCAGGCCCAAGCTGATTATCCTCGACGAGCCGACCGAGGGCATCCAGCCGTCCATCATCAAGGACATCGAACGGGTAATACGGCTGCTGCGGCAGCGCGGCGATATCGGCATCCTGCTGTGCGAGCAGTACTTCGACTTCGCGCGCGCGCTGGCGGACAAGTTCGTGGTGCTCTCGCGCGGAGAAGTGGTGGCCGCCGGCGCGCCGGACGAAATGGACGGCGAGGCCGTGCGGCGGCACCTGGCGGTGTAGCGCAGCTGCCGCCGGCTCAGGCGCTCGCCACCATCGCGCCCGAGTCGGCCGAGCCGCGCAGCTTGTTCATCGCCAGCGACGCGGCGGCGGTGCGTGTCTCCACGCCCAGTTTCTCGAACACGTGCTCCAGGTGCTTGTTCACCGTGCGCGGGCTGGTGCCGAGGATGTCGCCGATGTCGCGGTTGGTCTTTCCCTTGATGACCCAGTGCAGCACCTCCGACTCGCGCATGGTCAGCTTGAACAGCGCCACCAGCGCCTGCACCTGCGCCGCGTCCGACTCTTCGCGCAGCACCACCATCCACTGCTCCGGGTTACCCAGGTCGCCCGCGCTGAAGATCAGCCGTTGCGCGCCCTGGATCACGTTGAGCGGCGGATAATCCAGGCCCGCCTGGCGCGCTTGCACGGTGGCCGCCAGCCACGCCGTCAGCTCGGCCGGCGTATCGGCCAGTTGCCCGGTGCCCGGCAACGCGAAATAGTTTTGCATCAGCTGCCGCGCCAGCGGCGTTTGCCAGACGATGCGCCCGGTGCGCGGCCCGATCGCCAGGGTGGCGTTGCCGAACGCGTCCAGCGCGCTGCGGGCCTGGTTCATCAGCCGCGCGGTCTGCAAGTGCGCCGCGATACGCGCCAGTACTTCGCTCTGCCGCACCGGCTTGGTCACGTAGTCGGTGCCGCCGGCGCTGAAGGCTGCCAGCACATGCTCGGTTTCGGTCAGCCCGGTCATGAAGATGATGGGTACATGCCGCGTGGCGATCTGCGCGCGCAGCTGGCGGCAGGTTTCAAAGCCGTCCATGCCCGGCATCACCGCGTCCAGCAGGATGATGTCCGGCACCGCTTGCGCGCAGCGTTCCAGCGCGTCCGCGCCGCTGTTCGCCACCAGTACCGTGAAGCCCGATTCGTCCAGTGCGTCGTGCAGCACCGCCAGGTTTTCCGGCACGTCGTCGACGATCAGCACCAGGTGGCCGGGGCGGTGCTCAAATTGCTTCGGTATCATGTTGTTCTCCCAAGTCTTGGTCTGTTTCGCTGCATTGCTCCAGCAGCCGCGCCATTGCATCCAGCTGGAAGCGGGCGGCGTGGCCACGCATGGCGGCGATGAAGGCCGAGTATTGCGGGCCGAGCGTGGCGATTTCGTCGAGCTGGTGGACAATGCCGCGCACATAGCCCAGCTTGAGCTGGGCGCGCAGTTCCACCAACTGGGCGGCGGGCGGGAAGAGCAGCACGGGCGGCGGCGCCGTCTCCGCAGCGGCAATCTCGCTGCTGATGCTCTTCGGCCCCGCGTGCGATATCCACTCCAGCTGCAGCCGGCGGCCAATCCAGTCCAGCAGCTCCGCCACGTTCACCGGCTTGACGAAGAAGTCCTCGGCCGGGATCGCCGCCGGGTTCTCCAGCCCCTTGTCGTACGCGTTGGCCGACACGATGGCGATCGGCACTTCGGAGCGGTGCACCTGGCGGATGATGCGGCTGGCCTCCCAGCCGTCCATGCCGGGCATGGCCAGGTCCATCAGGATCAGGTCCGGGCCGAGGGCGGCATAGTTGTCCACGCAGTCCGCGCCCGACACGGCCTGCGCCATCTCGAAGCCCAGCGGTGCCAGTATGTTTACCAGCAGCTCGCGGTCCACGCGCTCATTGTCCACCACCAGCACCTTGCGGCGGCGGCCCGCGTAGCCGGTACGCACCGCTTCGGGCGCGCCGTCCGCGCGCGCTTCCGTGTGCACGCGCGGCAGCATCAGCTTGATCTTGAACACGCTGCCGCTGCCCGGCGTGCTGTTGAGCGTGAGTTCACCGCCCATCAGCTGCGTCAGCATCTTGCTGATCGGCAGGCCGAGGCCGGTGCCGGCGGCGCCCGCGTGCTCGCCGGCGCTGCCGCGCGTGAACGGCTCGAAGATGGACTCGCGTTCATGTTCCAGAATGCCCGGACCGCTGTCCTCCACCTCGAAGGCCGCCATGTCGCGCGCGTAGCGCACCCGGAACACGATGCCGCCGCGCTGGGTAAACTTGACCGCGTTGCCGAGGATGTTGATCAGGATCTGGCCCAGCCGCTTGCGGTCCGCGCGCACCACGCGCGGCAGCTCGCCGGTCAGTTCGTAGCGGAACGACAGTCCTTTGGCGCCTGCCTGCTGCTCGAACATGCGCACGATCTGGCCGATGAAGTCCGGCAGCTTCACTTCCTTGATGTTGAAACTGAGCTTGCCGCCCTCGATGCGCGCGATGTCCAGCGTGCCTTCGATCAGCGACAGCAGGTGTTCGCCGCTGCCGCGTATCACGCGGATGGCCTGCTGGCGGTGCTCCGGTATCGACGGGTCGTTGTCGAGCAGCTGCGCGTAGCCGAGGATGCTGTTGAGCGGGGTGCGGATTTCGTGGCTGATGCCGGCGATATAGCGGCTCTTGGCCTGGTTGGCCTGGTCGGCCTGCTTCTTGGCCTGCTGCAGCTGCGCGTCGGTGCGGCTGTGCAGTTCGATTTCGCGGGTCAGCAAGCCGGTCTGGCGGTTCGATTCCTCCTGCGCCACGCGGCGGCTCTCGCTGGTGAGCACCAGCCACCACGCCACGATGCCGCTGGCCAGCAGCAGCGCGCCGAAGATCTTGATGAAGGCCAGCCGCAGTTGCGGCAGCATGGTGGAGCCGGCCTGGAGCAGCAGCCGTTCCTCGTGCACGTAGATCAGTCCCAGCAGGCCGCCCAGGAACAGCAGCGTCACCATCATCAGCAGCAGGTAGTGGCCAAGGCCGCTGGTGATGTAGGGCCACATGGACTTGGGCAGCAGCGCCTTCATGGCGCTGTCCCACTGCTCGGTGAAGCGCGCGTGCGGCTTGCACACGTCGTTGCAGCGCGCGTCCAGGCAGCAGCACAGGGAGCAGATCGGGCCCTGGTAGGCCGGGCAGTGCGCCATGTCTTCCGACTCGTACTCCCTGGAGCAGATGCAGCAGACTTTGCCGAGCGTGGCCGCCGGCGCCGGCTGGCGGGCAATGTAATACTTGCCCCTGGTGGCGATGGCGATCAGCGGCGCGGCGGCAAAGGCGGTGCCCAGTGCGATGAAGGCCGAGAAGGCTTGCGCCTGCGCGCCGAACAGGCCGGTGAACGCCGCCACCGACAGCACCGACGCCAGCACCATGGCGCCCACGCCCACCGGGTTGATGTCGTACAGGTAGGCGCGGCGGAACTCGATGCCCTTGGGGCTCAGTCCCAGCGGTTTGTTCACCACCAGGTCCGCCACCACGGCCGTCACCCACGAGATGGCGATATTGGAATACAGTCCCAGCACCTGGTCCAGCGCCTGGAACACGTCCAGTTCCATCAGCAGCACGGCGATCAGCGCGTTGAACACGGCCCACACCACGCGTCCCGGATGGCTGTGCGTCAGACGCGCGAAGAAGTTGGACCACGCCAGCGAGCCGGCGTAGGCGTTGGTCATGTTGATCTTCACCTGCGAGATGATGACGAAGCAGGCCGTCACCAGCACGGCGGCGGTGGGGCTGGCGAACACCTGCTGGAAGCCGGCCAGGTACATCTGGTTCGGGTTGATCGCCTGTGCCAGCGCCACACCGCTGTTAATCGCCAGCAGCGCCAGCAGCGCGCCGCCCAGCATCTTGGCGATGCCGAGCACGATCCAGCCGGGGCCGGCGGCCAGCACGCCCAGGTGCCACTGGATGCGGTTCCTGGCCGTCTTTTCCGGCATGAAGCGCAGGAAGTCCACCTGTTCGCCGATCTGGGTGATGAGCGCCACGCCGACGGCGGTGGCGGCGCCGAAGGCCAGCATGTTGAACTGGCCGTTGCCGGGCGACTGGCCGGCGAACTGCCCCAGTTGCGTGAGCAGCTCCGGCTGCTTGACCGCGATGGCGATAAACGGCAGCACCAGCAGCAGCAGCCAGACCGGCTGCGAAATCATCTGGATGCGGCTGATCAGGGTCACGCCGTGCGTCACCAGGGGGATCACCACCAGCGCGCTGACCATATAGCCTATCCATAACGGCAAGCCGAAATACAGCTCCAGCGCGTAGGCCATGATGGCCGCTTCCAGCGCGAACAGGATGAAGGTGAAGGAAGCGTAGACGAAAGACGAAATGGTGGAGCCGATGTAGCCGAAGCCGGCGCCGCGCGTGAGCAGGTCCATGTCCACGCCGTACCTGGCGGCGTAGTAGCTGATCGGCAGGCCGGTGAGGAAGATGATCAGGCCCACTGCCATGATGGCCCAGAAGGCGTTGATGAAGCCGTAGTTGACGGCGATGGTGCCGCCGATCGCTTCCAGCACCAGGAAGGAGATGGCGCCGAAGGCGGTGTTCGACACCCGGAACACCGACCATTTGCGGAACGAGCGCGGCGTATAGCGCAGCGCGTAGTCTTCGATGGTCTCGTTGGCCACCCAGGTGTTGTAGTCGCGGCGGATCTTGACGATGCGCTGCGGCGGTTCCTGATCGGCCACGCCCGTTTTTGGTGCAGACACCGGCATTTTGCATTCCCAGGTAGCGTAGTCCTGGTGTTGCTAGCAAGTTTTACGCCCGGCGTTGGCCGGCGCGCTCCCGTGTCACCTCATCCACCATCTCGCGCAGGGCCGCCAGTAGCGGGTGGCGCGCCGTGTGCCGGGTGCCGTAGCCAAGGTTGAAGGCGTAATCGAAATCGTCCGGGTTCATGCCCTGGTTGTGCTGGATCATGGTCTCCAGCTTGTCGAGCCCCTTGACGATGCGCGCCTCGGGCGAGGCGGCGTTGTCGTACTCGTCCCATAGCGACAGCAGCTGGGTGCGCAGGCGTTCCGGCAGCGGGGCGGCCAGCGTCTGCAAGTCCTCCCGTTCGCGCGCCGATTTGTCCGGCATGCCGGGCGTTTGCGCGATGGCCGGGATGTCGCCATGGAGCGCCTCGCCCAGGTCGTGGATCACGCACATTTTGAGGATGCGCGCGAAGTCCAGGCCCGGCAGCTCGTCTTCCAGCAGCATGGCGAACAGGGCCAGGCGCCAGCTGTGTTCCGCCGTGCTCTCGCGCCGGCCCTCGGAGGTGTGTGCCGTGCGCAGCACGTTTTTGAGCCGCTCGGCCTCCTGCAGGAAGGCGATGCAGCCGGTCAGTTCGGATTTGTCCATGCCCTTACTTTACCAGCAGCGGGTTTTCTGCCGCAAATTGGTGCAAAAGAATGGCACGGTAGTTGCATCGTGGGAGTGACCGATACCTCACTCTTGAAAGGAATCCCATGCCGCAATCGACCCACACCCAGGACGCGCACATGGCGCTGAGCGCCCGTATCGTCACCGCCAAGGCCATGCGGGACCTGAGCTGGGCGCAGCTGGCCGAAGGCACGGGCCTGAGCGTGCCGTATGTGACGGCGGCCCTGCTGGGCCAGCACGCGCTGCCGAAGGCGGCCGCCTTCGCGGTGGCGCAGCGGCTCGGCCTGGACGCGGAGGCGGCAGCGCTGCTGCAAACCATCCCGCTGCGCGGCAGCATTCCGGGCGGCGTGCCGACCGATCCGACCATTTACCGCTTCTACGAAATGGTGCAGGTGTACGGCACCACGCTGAAGGCCCTGGTGCACGAGCAGTTCGGCGACGGCATCATCAGCGCCATCAACTTCAAGCTGGATATCCAGAAGGTGGACGACCCCGAGGGCGGCTCGCGCGCCATCATCACGCTGGACGGCAAATTCCTGCCGTATAAGCCGTTCTGAACACAAAAAAGCCCTGCGCCGTTTCCGGGGCAGGGCTTTCCTGATGAATCCTGGTGGTGATAGGTGGACTTGAACCACCGACCCCAGCATTATGAATGCTGTGCTCTAACCAACTGAGCTATATCACCGAAAGGTTGGTGGTGATAGGTGGACTTGAACCACCGACCCCAGCATTATGAATGCTGTGCTCTAACCAACTGAGCTATATCACCGCAACGGCCAGCATTATCGCGTTTTGGGCCGGGGGCTGTCAAGGAAACGGCGGAATTATTTTGCTGCAGGGCTGTTTTTGATGGCGATTACATAACTTCCGGGGTCAGCCCCCCCGGGGCTGACCCCGGGTGTTGATCGCGGCCAGCATGGTGCCGGCCGGGTCCGGCGCCAGGCAATCGATCACCGCGCGCTCCGGCATCGAGCGCAGCCAGGTCAGCTGGCGCTTGGCCAGCTGGCGCGTGGCGATGATGCCGGTCTCGCGCATGGTCTTGAAGTCGATGCTGCCGTCCAGGTATTCCCAGGCCTGGCGGTAGCCCACGCAGCGCATGGACGGCAGCCCGGGATGCAGGTCGCCACGGCGGCGCAGCTGGGCCACTTCGCTGATCAGGTCGCCATCCGGGCTTGCCTGCAGCATGATGTCGAAGCGGCGCGCGATGCGTTCGTGCAGCACGGCGCGGTCGGACGGCTCCAGCGCGAACGACAGCAGCTCGAACGGCAGCGCGGTCTTCTCGCGCAAGGCCAGCAGCTCCGACATCGGCTTGCCGCTCAGTGCGATGATCTCCAGCGCGCGCTGGATGCGCTGCGCGTCGTTCGGCGCCAGGCGGGCGGCGGTGGCGGGGTCTTGCTGGGCCAGGCGGGCGTGCATCGCCGGCCAGCCGTGGCGCGCGGCTTCGTCTTCCAGTGCGGCGCGTAGCGCCGGGTCGGCGCCGGGCAGGTCGTCCAGGCCGTCGGCCAGGCCTTTAAAGTACAGCATGGTGCCGCCCACCAGCAGCGGCAGCTTGCCGCGCGCGACGATCTGGTCCACCAGGCGCAGGGTGTCGCTGCGGAACTGGGCCACCGAGTAGGAGTCGAGCGGGTCGATGATGTCGATCAGGTGGTGCGGCGCGGCGGCGCGCTCCTCGCGCGTGGGCTTGGCGGTGCCGATGTCCATGCCGCGGTACACCAGCACCGAATCGACGGAGATGATTTCGGACGGGATCTGCTGCGCGATGGCCAGTGCGGCGGCGGTCTTGCCGCTGGCGGTGGGGCCCATGATGGCCACGGCCAGCGGCTTGGCGGCCGGCGGTTTGCTTGCTTGCGTCATGATGCTTTTTTTTTCGGTTACTGGCCGCGCAGGAACAGCTTGTCCAGCGCGTTGATTTCGACCTGCACCCAGGTCGGGCGGCCGTGGTTGCACTGGTCGGCGCGTTCGGTGCTTTCCATCTGGCGCAGCAGGGCGTTCATTTCCTGCACCGACAGGATGCGGTTGGCGCGCACGGCGGTGTGGCAGGCCAGGGTGCCGAGCAGCTCGTTGCGGCGCTCGATGAGCACGCGCGAGCCGCCGAATTCGCGCACGTCGCGCAGCACGTCGCGCGCCAGCGTCTGGGCGTCGGCGTTCTTCAGCAGGGCAGGCACGGTGCGCACCGCCAGGGTGGTGGGCGACAGGGCGGCGATGTCGAAGCCCAGCGAGTGCAGCGTTTCCTGGTGCTCTTGCGCGGTGCCCACTTCCACCGCGTCGGCGTAGAAGGTGACGGGGATCAGCAGCTGCTGCACTTGCATGTCCTGGCCGGACACTTGCGCGTCCAGCGCGTTTTTCAGCTGTTCGTACAAAATGCGCTCGTGCGCGGCGTGCATGTCCACCAGCACCAGGCCTTTGCTGTTTTGCGCCATGATGTAGATGCCGTGCAGCTGCGCCAGCGCGAAGCCGAGCGGGAATTCTTCGGCGGCCATGGCGGCCGAGGAGGCGATGTAGGGGGCGGCTTGGGGCAGGGCGTAGCCTGCGCCCGCTGCGCCTGCGCCGGACATGCCGCCGCCGAGGCCTGCGCCGCCCTGGCCGTTGCCGTCCGCGCCGCCGCTGCCGGCGCCATCGCCGCCATCAACACCGTAACTGGCGCGCGCGCCGAAGGCGCTGCCGCCGCTGAACAGGGCGCCGTAACGCTCCGTGCTCTGGGCCACGCCGCCGTGGTTGCCCGTGTCGCCGAACTGGCGCTGCGGCTGGCCGAACGGCGAGGCCGAGAAGGTCGGCTGGTAGTCGGGATTGAGGATGGAGCCGAACGAGGTCTGCTCCTGCGGGCGCCACGGCGCGGTGGCGGTCAGCCCGTCCGCCGCTGGCAGCGGCGAGGGTACGCTGCCGTGCGAGGTGGCCGAGGTCTGCGCCAGCGCGCGCTGCACCGCGTGGAACACAAACTGGTGCACCGCGCGGCTGTCGCGGAAGCGCACCTCGATCTTGGACGGGTGCACGTTCACGTCCACCAGCGCCGGGTCCAGGTCCAGCGCCAGCACGTAGGACGGGAAGCGGTCGCCGTGCAGCACGTCCTCGTAGGCAGCGCGCACCGCGTGCATCAGCACCTTGTCGCGCACGAAGCGGCCGTTGACGTAGAAGTACTGGCCGTCGGCGCGCGCCTTGGAAGCGGTGGGCAGGCCGGCGTAGCCGTGGATGCGCAGCGGGCCGGCGTTTTCGTCGATCGGCAGGCGCGCGGTGGCGAAATTCTCGCCCAGGATCTGCGCGCTGCGCTTGGCCATTTCGCCCACCATCCAGTGGTCCACGGTCTTGCCGTTGTGCGCCAGCGAGAACGCGACGTCCGGCCGCGCCAGCGCGATGCGGCGCACCACGTCGGCGCAGTGGCTGAATTCGGTCTGCTCGGACTTCAGGAACTTGCGGCGCGCCGGTGTGTTGAAATACAGGTCGCGCACGTCGATGGTGGTGCCGTGGGCGCCGGACGAGGGCGTGACGGTGCCCAGGTGCGAGCCGGTGATTTCCCAGGCGTGCGGCGCGTCGGCCGTGCGCGAGGTGAGCGTGACGGCGGCCACGGACGCGATGGAGGCCAGCGCCTCGCCGCGGAAGCCCAGCGTGTGCACGTTTTCCAGGTCGTCCAGCGAGGCGATCTTGGAGGTGGCGTGGCGCGCCAGCGCGAGCGGCATCTGCTCGGGGGCGATGCCGCGGCCGTTGTCGGTGATGGCGATGCGCTTGACGCCGCCTTCCTCCAGCCGCACGGTGATCTGGGTGGAGCCTGCGTCGAGCGCGTTCTCCAGCAATTCCTTGACCACCGCCGACGGCCGCTCCACCACCTCGCCGGCGGCGATCTGGGAAATCAACTGGTCGGGCAGGGCCTGGATGGGACGGTGTGGGGCGGGAGCGTTCATGCCGTGATTATAAAACACGGTGCTCCGGGAAATTAGTTGCCCAGTTAATTAACCCTGACCCCATTTTGTTTATTTGCCAACTTCGCGCACGGGGATGGTGACGTTGCACAGCTCGACGTAGCCGGCCGGGACCTTGGTCCACGGGCCGCCGCGGTTGCGCTGGGCTTCGGCCACGGCCTTGAAGCTGGCCGAGTCGGTGCGCATGACTTCGAGCTTGAGGCGCTCGGCTTCGGGCACGTCGGCCGCCAGCCGCACGGACTTGATCGGCGTGCGCTGCTCGGCCTTGTCATAGAAGCCGAGCGCGCCGCTGCCGCGCGGCAGCGAGGACAGCAGCGGCATGCCGGACACCACCCGGCCCACCACGGTGATGTTGCGGTCCAGGTGGCGCGGCGCGTGGCCGGTCACCGCGTACAGCGAACTGCCGTTGGCGCTGTCGCTGTCCACGTCGCGGCCCACGCCGACCATGCCGTAGCAGTGCGCCAGCCAGGCGCGCCCGGTTTTCGGGTCGCGCGCGGACGGGAAACCGTTCGAGTGGCCGACCTGGGCGGCATAGCCGTCGCGGTCGGGCAGCAGCGTGAATTGCTTGTCATTCGACAGCGGCACCGTGAATTCGCCCGGCAGCTTGGCCTTGGCGGCCTTGAAGGGGCGCGGGTTCTTTTCGTCCGGGTCGCCCCATTGGGCCACATAGTTGTCGTGCGAACGCAGCATGGCCAGGCCGTCGAAGTAGTGCTCGCGCACCAGGGCGCGGATGTTGGCGGCGTGCGCCGGGGCGAAGGCGGGCGCCAGTTCGATCACCACGCGGCCGGCGGGCAGGTCCATATACAGCGTGTGCTCCGGGTCCAGCGGGCGCCAGTCCGCCGCCCTGGAGGCTTGGACCACGTCGGCCACGGTGGGCCTGGGCGGGTTGGCCGGCTCGGCGGCCCGGACGGCCTGGGTGCACAGCACGGCCAGTGCCGGGATCGCCAGCACGGTTTTCGCTACGTTGTACGCATGCATCTATTGGTCTCCTGGTTTCTCATTTGCGAGTCGGGGAATTGTAATACCGGCATGCGCCCCCATACTGCAGGTGGGCAAAATTAAACCGTGACTACAATCTTGCACCGCTCAGTGTGGTGTATGATTCCGGCGCTACCGGCGTTACCTTTTTGGGATTTTTATGGAATTCATGCAATTACTGGACATGCTGGTGCATGTCGACAAGGCCCTGGACACCCTGATCGCCCATTACGGGGTGTGGATCTACGCGGTGCTGTTTTTCATCATTTTTAGTGAAACAGGCTTGGTCGTGCTGTTTTTCTTCCCTGGCGACACCCTGCTGTTCATCGCCGGCGCCTTGTGCGCCACCGGCCAGATGAACCTGCCGGTCCTGATCGCGCTGCTGATCACGGCGGCCGTCACCGGCAACACCGTCAATTACTGGATCGGCGAGGCCATCGGTCAACGGGTATTTACCCACGACTACCGCTGGCTGAACAAGGACGCGCTGCACCGCACGCATGAATTCTTCGAGAAGCACGGCGGCAAGACCATCATCCTGGCCCGCTTCATTCCCGTGGTGCGCACTTTCGCGCCCTTCGTGGCGGGCGTGTCGGACATGACCTTCAGCCGCTTCCAGCTGTACAACGTGACCGGCGCGGTGGCGTGGGTGGTGTCGCTGACCGTCGGCGGATATCTGTTTGGCAATATGCCTATCGTGCGCGACCACCTGACCACCATCGTCATGGTGGGCGTGGGCGCAGCCATCGTGCCGCTGATGCTGGGCGGCGCGTGGAAGCTGGGCCGCCGCGTGCTGGGCCGCTGACCGCGGCAATTGCAATACTAGTAATAATGGCAACAACGGCCGCAGCGCCATGCTGCGGCTGATTTCGTCCTGCACAGCTCAAGTTTTCCCCCTGTGCAACCGTTAAACCAGGTATGCATTTCTCATTCCTGGACTCCCATGCGTAACCTGATCGCCTTCAGTGCCAGCTGGCTTGCCATTGCGGCAGCGGGCGCCGCCGATCCTTCGCCTTATGCGCCGCCGTTGAGCAAGATGGCGCAGGCCAATATCAGCAACATCCGTCCGTCCAATCCGTCGCCTATCGGTCTTGGCGGCGCCAATGGCGCCAATGGCGCCGCTAGCGGGACCGCCAAGCCGGGCGCCAGGGCGCCTGCCGCGCCCAAGCTGAGCGAGCGCGAACGCGAGGAGCAGGCCGAAGCGGAACTGTCGGCCAAGATCGCCGAGCGCCTGGCGCAGATGCGCGCCAACCAGGCCGCGCGCGCCGCCGCCGCCGCCAAGGCCAGGAAGGATGCCGCGGCCAAGGCCGCGAAAATCGCCGCCATGCCGCCGCCGCGCGCCAACGGCACGCACTGGGCCTACGAGGGCGAATTCGGCCCGGCCAACTGGAGCAAGATCAACGCGGACTGGGCCAAGTGCGGCAGCGGCAACCGCCAGTCGCCGATCGATATCCGCGACGGCATGAAGGTGGACCTGGAGCAGATCACTTTCGATTACCGCCCGTCCGCCTTCAACGTGCAGGACAACGGCAAGACCGTGCAGGTGACCATGGGCGGCGGGAATTTCCTGTCGGTGGGCAACCGCATGTACGAGCTGGTGCAGTTCCATTTCCACCGGCCGTCGGAGGAGCGCATCAACGGCAAGGGTTTCGAGATGGTAATGCACCTGGTGCACAAGGACGGCGAGGGCCGCCTGGCGGTGCTGGCGCTGCTGCTGGAGCGCGGCAAGCCGCAGCCGGCCATCCAGACCGTGTGGAACAACCTGCCGCTGGAGAAGGGGGACGTGACGGCGCCCTCCATCGTGCTCGATCCGAACGACCTGCTGCCGCAGCGGCGCGACTATTTCACCTATATGGGATCGATCACGGAGCCGCCGTGCACCGAGAACGTGCTGTGGCTGGTGATGAAGGAGCCGGTGCAGGCGTCGCCGGCGCAGATGGCGCTGTTCAGCCGCCTGTATCCGCTCAATGCGCGCCCGATCCAGCCTGCATCGGGCCGCATCATCAAGGAATCGCAGTAATGGTGTGCAGGCCGGTCCATTCGGCGCCGGCTTTCAGCTCTTTCTGGTCCACGCGCGCCGGTTCGATGCAGACGAACTCGCGCCATTCGTGGTCGGCCATGTCGGTCAGCCTGGCCGCGTTTTCCGCGCCCGGGTTCCATACCACCCATTCCGAGAAGCCTTGCTGCTGCAGCAGCAGCTTGCTGACAGCGGTGTGCAGTTCCAGCTCCTGCGGCGCGGCGTAGATATTGTCCAGTGGCGGGCCGAAGGCGATGGGTCCGGGCTCCAGGCCGTGCAGCGCGCTTTTCAGGAAGTCGCCCGCCGCATAATAGGTGTGCAGCGCGCTGGCGAAGTCGAAACTGCTTTGTCCGGTATTGCGCACGTTGAAGCGCATCTGCAGCGCGTTGCCGCGCAGCGCGAAGCGCAGGCGCAGCGCGAAGTCGTGCGGCCAGCCGGCGGCCAGTTGCGCCGGCACGTCGGCCTGCGTCAGTTCGAATTCCACCTGCACGCCCTCCGCGTCGGCGCCATGCTCGCCCAGGCGCCAGCTGGACAAGCGCGCCAGGCCGTGGCGCTGGCCGTCGCCGCGCGTGGAGAACTGCGGGAAGATCACCGGCACGCCGCCGCGTATGGCCGCGCTGCCGTCCATCGGCGAGCATTCGCTCAGGAACAGGCGTTCCTTGCCCTCCGGCGTGGTCCACGACAGCAGGTGGGCGCCGAACAGCGTGATGATGGCCTGCGCGCCGTCGGGCGCGGTGACACGGATTGCCGGCAGCGCGCCGTAGGTGACGTGCTCGATTCCACTGTTGATCATGGATGTCCTTTAGGTGGTGCGGCTCTTGGCGAGCGGCGGATTCTTGGCGAAGTACTGGCGGATGCCTTTGACGACGGCGTCGGCCAGCTTGTCCTGGTAGCCGTTGTCTTTCAGCCTGGCTTCTTCTTCCGGGTTGGAGATGAAGGCGGTCTCGATCAGGATCGACGGAATGTCGGGCGCTTTCAGCACCGCGAAGCCGGCCTGCTCGACCGAGCCCTTGTGCAGGCGGTTGATGCCGCCGATCTCGCTCAGCACGGCCTTGCCCAGCTTCAGGCTGTCGTTGATCTGGGCCGTGGTGGACAGGTCGAACAGCACGCTGGCGAGCTGCTTGTCGTGCCCTTGCACGTTCACGCCGCCGATGTTGTCGGCGTCGTTTTCTTTGTTGGCCAGCCAGCGCGCCGCACTGGAACTGGCGCCTTTTTCGGACAGCACGAACACCGACGAACCGCGCGCGGACGGCTGCACGAAGGCGTCCGCGTGGATCGACACGAACAGGTCGGCCTGCACCTTGCGCGCCTTGTCGACCCGGGTGCCGAGCGGCACGAAGTAGTCGCCGTCGCGCGTCAGCATGACGCGGATGTTGGGATGCTGTTCCAGCTTGCCCTTGAGCCGCTTGGCGATGGCCAGCACGATGTCCTTTTCGCGCGAGCCGCTGGAGCCGATGGCGCCGGGGTCTTCGCCGCCGTGGCCGGGGTCGAGCGCGATGGTGATCATGCGCGCCACCTTCTGGCCCGGCAGGGGCTTGGCCTGCGGCAGCGGTTCACGCGTTTCCGGTTTGGCCTCGGGCCTGGCGTCCGGATGCGCGGCGGCGATCTCGGTCTTCTGCGCGGCCGCTTCGGCCTTTGCCTCGGCCTTGATCTCGGCGCGCGCCTCGGCCTTCGCCTGCGCGGCCTGCGTGGCCTGGCTGGCCTGCACGCCGGTGCCGGGGGAACCCGGAGCGCCGGGGACAGGTGTGGCGGCGGCGGGAACTGCGGGCGCGGTGGCGATGGCCTCGCCCGCCGGCAGCGCCGGCGCGTCGCTCCAGTCGCCTTTTTCTATCATGGCGGCAATGGGATCGAGCGCGTTGACCGGGTACAGGTCGAAGATCAGGCGGTGCTTGTACTGGCCGGCCGGCGCCAGCGCGAACACCTGCGGCGTCACTTCCTCTTTCAGGTCGAACACCAGCCGCACCACGTTGGGCCGGTTCTGGCCCACGCGCACCTGGCGGATGTAGGGGTCGTTCGACTGGATCTTGGCGACCAGCGACTTCAGCGTGGGATTGAGCTCCAGGCCTTCGATGTCCACCACCAGGCGCTCGGGGTCCTTCACCACGAAGTGGGTGGCCTTCAGGTTGGAATCGTTCTCCAGGGTGACGCGGGTGTAGTCCGCGGCGGGCCACACGCGCACCGCCAGGATCTGGGCGGCGCGCGCCGACAGCGGCGCCATGACCGACAGCAGCAGGGCGCTGCCGGCGCGCAGTACCGTGCGCCGGTGGCGGGACTTTACATGTTCGGTGCGAATTTGAGGCGTTGCAGGCATGACAGACCTAAAGCGGAGGACGCTTGCAATTCTACATCACGTCCTTCGCCAGCCACAGCCAAGAATATATGCAGGTCCGGCGGCGGCAGCACCGGGTCGGCTTTCTCGGGCCATTCCACGATGCAGATGTTGTTGCCGTTGAAGTCCTCGCGGAAGCCGGCGTCGAGGAATTCCTCGGGGCTGCTCATGCGGTACAGGTCGAAGTGGATCACGTTGACGGCGCGGCCGTCGAGCTGCACGCTGTACGGTTCGGACAGCGTGTAGGTGGGGCTTTTCACATTGCCCTGGTGGCCGGCCGCGTGCAGCAGCGCGCGGGTGAGGGCGGTTTTGCCCGCGCCCAGGTCGCCGTGCAGGTAGATCGCCATGCCCGGCAGGAGCGCGCGCGACAGGGCCGCGCCCAGGGCGGCGGTGCCGGCTTCGTCGTGGAGGTGGGATTTAAAGTGCTGCATCGCATAAAATGTGGGTTGTAAACCGTTGCATTGTATAGCCGATCACACTTGTGCCGACACTTCCTGCCCACCTCAATTTAGACGAACTTGCCCGTTCCATCAAGGAGTGGGGCATGGAGCTGGGCTTTGCCGAAGTGCGCGTGGCCGATATCGACCTGTCGGCCCAGGAGGCGGGCCTGCAAGCCTGGCTGGACGCCGGCATGCACGGTGAAATGGACTATATGGCCAGCCACGGCATGAAGCGCGCCCGCCCGGACGAGCTGGTGCCGGGCACGGTGCGCGTGATCACCGCGCGCATGAACTACCTGCCCGGGTCGCTGGACGCAGATTGGCGCGAACGCGAGGCCGCGCGCATTGCCGATCCATCGGCGGCCGTAATTTCGGTCTATGCGCGCGGCCGCGACTACCACAAGGTGCTGCGCGCGCGGCTGCAGCAGCTGGCCGACCGCATCAAGGGCGCCGTGGGCGACTTCGGCTACCGCGTGTTTACCGATTCGGCGCCGGTGATGGAGCTGCCGCTGGCCGAGAAGTCCGGCCTGGGCTGGCGCGGCAAGCACACCTTGCTGATCAACCGCAGCGCCGGCTCCATGTTCTTCATGGGTGAAATCCTGGTCGACCTGCCGCTGCCGGTGGACGAACCGGCCGGCGCCCACTGCGGCCAGTGCAGCGCCTGCATCACGGCGTGTCCCACGCAGGCCATCCTCGGCCCGGGCCGGCTGGACGCGCGCCGCTGCATTTCCTACCTGACCATCGAACTGAAGAACGCGATACCGGAGGAGATGCGGCCCCTGATCGGCAACCGCGTGTACGGCTGCGACGACTGCCAGACCGCCTGCCCGTGGAACAAGTTCGCCCAGCGCGCCACCCTGCCGGATTTCGACGAGCGGCACGGCCTGGGCAGCGCCGGCATGGTGGCGCTGTTCGGCTGGAGCGAGGAGGAATTTAACCGCAAGATGGAGGGCAGTCCGATCCGCCGCATCGGCCATGAGCGCTGGCTGCGCAATATCGCGGTCGGACTGGGCAACGCGGCGGCGGCCGGCGCGCGGGGCGACCCCGTCATCGTGGCCGCGCTGCAGGCGCGCCGCGCGCACCCCTCGGCGCTGGTGCGCGAGCACGTTGAATGGGCGCTGGCGCTGCATGGCTAGCGGGCGCCACGCGGCACGCGCCAGGCAGCAGGGGCGGCGGGGTCAGGGCGCGTCGGTCGGCGCGTTGCCCGCTGCGGCGCCGGGCGCCACGGGATTGCCGAAGATCTGACGGTAGCTGGCGTAGAAGGCGCAGTGGAACAGCACCGAGAACAGCACCAGCACGATTTGCATCACCATGACGAACAGGGTGGGGCTGCCGCCGAACAGCGCGCCGACGATTTGCGACAGCAGCAGCATCAGGCCGAACTGGCTGACGGCAAACACCACGAAGGTCTTGAAGGCGCGCAGCACGCCGAAGAAGCTGTAGAAGATGGATTTGCCCACGCCCATGTTCTGGAAGTAGATCAGCGGCGCGGCGAAGCAGAAGGCCATGGCGGCCGGCAGGCCGATCGCCAGGATCAGCAGCAGCGCGCTGCCCAGGCTGGCGTCGCGCGCTTCGGCCGAGTCATGCGCAATCTTGCCGGTCAACAGCTTGACCAGCATGCCGTCGCTGACCAGCGAGGCCATGCCGATGGCCAGCGCGGCGGCCGACAGGTACAGCAGCCCGACCGCCACCAGCTTGGGCAGGGCCGGCTTGCGGAAGCCCGACAGCAGCAGCGCCGGCACCACCCGCTTGCCCTGCTCGACGTCGGCGCAGGCCTGCATGAAGGCCACCGAGAACGCCGGGATCAGCACAATGGCGGCCAGCTGGCCAATCATGGGCACGATGCTGAGCACCAGGTTCAGCATGGCGTACAGCATGGCCAGCGAGGTCAGGCTGCCAGGCTGCTGCCTGAACAAATCAAAGCCCTGTTTGATCCAGAGCCAGCCGGTGCTTGCGGGGAGTTTGCCCATGTCGGTTTTTCAGTACAGTGCGGGTGCCGCAACGGCGATGCGCTCGCGCAGGATGCGTTCAAAGTGGGTCGGATCGTGCGGCGTCAGCATTTCCGCTTCGCGCGGCAGGTGCAGGTCGTACAGGCGCGACAGCCAGAAGCGCAGCGCGCCGGCGCGCAGCATCGGCTGCCAGGCGGTCTGTTCGGCTGCCGTGAAGGGGCGCACCGCGTGGTAGGCGTCCAGCATGGCGCGCACGCGGGCCGTGTCCAGCACGCCGGTGTCGAGGTCGATGCACCAGTCGTTGACCGTCACGGCCACGTCGAACAGCCAGCTGTCGCAGCCGGCGAAGTAGAAGTCGAAGAAGCCGGTGAGCTTGTCGCCGTCGAACATCACGTTGTTGCGGAACAGGTCGGCGTGCACCGGACCTTGTTGCAGCAGCTTGTAGGTGCCGCAGCCGTAGAACGCTTCCTGGAAATGCATTTCGGCGCGCAGCAGGTGCGCTTCGGACTCGCTCAGGAAGGGCAGCACTTGCGGCGTGGCCCAGTTCCACCAGTCCAGGCCGCGCAGGTTGGGCTGCTGCGCCGGGTAGTCCAGCGCCGCCACATGCATCCTGGCCAGCATGGCGCCCACCTCGGCGCAATGCACCGGCTGCGGGTCCATCTGCGACTTGCCCACCAGCTTGGTGACGATAGACGCGGGCTTGCCGTGCAGGGCCGTGACCAGCTCGCCGCCGGCATTGGCGATCGGCGCGGGCACGGCCACGCCCCGGTCGGCCAGATGGCGCATCAGGTTCAAATAAAAGGGAAGTTGCTCGAAAGACAGGTTCTCGAATATCGTGAGGACGTATTCGCCGCTCTCGGTAGTGAGGAAGAAGTTACTGTTTTCGATGCCGGAAGCGATGCCTTTGATCGCAACCGGTTTGCCGAGGGGAAATTGCGTGATCCACTGGCGGACGTCATCCAGGCTGACCGGGGTAAAAACTGCCATGAGAAGCGAATATGATTGAAATTAAGCTGCGGGAGCAAGAAGCCGGTGACTCAGCGCATGCTCAGCGTTTCGCTGGCGGAGGCGGCGGGGCCGGCGTGTCGTCGGCCGCCTCGTCTTCCTTCTGCTTGGTCTTCTTCTTGCCGATGTCGAATTCCATCACGGTCCACTGCGGTCCGCGGTTGGCCTGGCCGGCGGCGTCGCCGGGCAGGGCCGTGGTGCTGGTGGTGTTTTGCGCCTTGACGGTGTAGGTGCTGGGGCCGCTCTTGACCTTGGCCTCGGTGACCCGGCCGCCTTCGCGTTTTTCCGTGACTTTGCGTTCGTTGGCCGGCTTGGTGGTAACCGTGATCGGCGTGTCAACTTCTTCGATTTTGTCGAGTTTCGGGGGCGCGGCCGAAGGCGTTTGAGCCTGGGCGACGCTGCTCAGGGCGAGAATGAGGACTGGCCAGATTGTGGATGCACGCATGATGTATACCGCCCTGTTAGATGAATTGCTAGATTCCGTATGTGCCCATTGTAACAAACCGACACGGTTCCGGTTTTAAAATAGTCTGCGATAATGGCCGACTCCATTGTTATAACGCCGGAACGCTTAATTTTCTTATATGCAAAAGACCCTGCTGCTGGTTGACGGTTCCAGCTACCTCTACCGAGCCTTCCACGCGCTGCCCGACCTGCGCAGCCCGGACGGCCATCCGACCGGCGCCATGCACGGCATGGTCAACATGCTGCGCCGCCTGCGCGCCGACTTCCCCGCCGCCTACATCGCCTGCGTGTTCGACGCCAAGGGCAAGACCTTCCGCGACGATCTGTACCCCGAGTACAAGGCCACGCGCGCGTCCATGCCGGACGACCTGCGCCTGCAGATCGAACCCATCCACGAGGCCGTGCGCGCCATGGGCTGGCCGATCCTGATGGTCGAAGGCGTGGAGGCGGACGACGTGATCGGCACGCTGTGCGTGGATGCGGTCAAGGCCGGCCTGGACGTGGTGGTGTCGACCGGCGACAAGGACCTGGCGCAGCTGGTCAATCCGCACGTCATGCTGATCAACACCATGACCAACGAGAAGATGGACGAGCCGGGCGTGCTGGCCAAGTTCGGCGTGCCGCCGAACCGCATCATCGACTACCTGACCCTGATCGGCGACACCGTCGACAACGTGCCGGGCGTGGCCAAGTGCGGCCCGAAAACCGCGCTCAAGTGGCTCACCGCCTATGACAGCCTGGACGGCGTGATGGCCAACGCGGACAAGATCACCGGCGCCGTCGGCGAGAACCTGCGCACCGCGCTGCCATGGCTGCCGAAGGGCCGCGAGCTGATCACCGTGAAGACCGACTGCGACCTGAGCGCGCACATGATGTCGATTTCCGAATCGCTGGTGGCCAAGGGCGAGGACAAGGAGTCGCTGCTGGCCTTCTTCGGCAAATACGGCTTCAAGACGCTGCTGCGGGAACTGGGCGGCTTGACGCCGGCCGCGCCCATCGGCGCCGGCGGCGCGGGCGCACCGTCCGCCGCCACCGGCGCCGGCGCGGCCGCGGCGCCAGCGGGCGCCATCGCCGCCGGCGGCGCCAACGGCGACCTGTTCGCCGCCGCCAGCGCGCCGGCCAGCGTCCACTACGAGACCGTGCTGACCGAGGCGGACCTGGACAAATGGATCGCCCGCATCGACGCCGCCGGGCTGACGGCGGTGGACACGGAAACCACCTCGCTGGAGCCGATGACGGCGCAGATGGTCGGCATTTCGCTGGCCACCGAGCCGGGCGTGGCCTGCTATATCCCGGTGGCGCACAGCTACCAGGGCGTGCCCGAGCAGCTCAGCCGCGAACTGGTGCTGGAAAAGCTCAGGCCCTGGCTGGAGGACGGCGCCAAGCCCAAGGTCGGCCAGAACCTGAAGTACGACGCGCACATCTTCGCCAACCACGGCGTGGCCCTGCGCGGCATCGTGCACGACACGCTGCTGCAGTCCTACGTGTTCGAATCGCACCGCACGCACGACATGGACAGCCTGGCGCTGCGCCACCTGAACCACACCACCATCCCGTTCGTGGACGTGTGCGGCAAGGGCGCCAAGCAGATCACCTTCGACCAGGTGGAAATCGGCCGCGCCACCGAATACGCGGCGGAAGACGCCGACATCACGCTGCGGCTGCACCTGGCCATGCACGGCAACGTCTCGGCCGACGAGAAGCTGACCCGCATCTACAGCAAGATCGAACTGCCAACCGCCATCGTGCTGCAAAAGATCGAACGCAACGGCGTGATGATCGACGCGGCGCTGCTGAAGATCCAGTCGGAGGAGCTGGGCGCGCGCATCGTGGAACTGGAAGCGAAGGCGCACGAGCTGGCCGAGCAGCCGTTCAACCTGGGCTCGCCCAAGCAGATCGGCGAGATCTTCTTCGAGAAGCTGAAGCTGCCGGTGGTGAAAAAGACGCCCAGCGGCGCCCCGTCCACCGACGAGGAAGTGCTGCAGAAGCTGGCCGAGGACTATCCCTTGCCGAAAGTGCTGCTGGAATACCGCGGCATGGCCAAGCTGAAGTCCACCTATACCGACAAGCTGCCGCTGATGATCAACAAGGCCACCGGCCGCGTGCACACCAACTACGCACAGGCGGTGGCGGTGACGGGGCGCCTGGCGTCGAACGATCCGAACCTGCAGAACATCCCGATCCGCACCGCCGAAGGGCGGCGCATCCGGGAAGCCTTCGTGGCGCCGCCGGGCAGCCATATCGTGTCGGCCGACTATTCGCAGATCGAGCTGCGCATCATGGCGCACATCTCGGAGGACGCGAACATGCTGCGCGCCTTCGCCGAAGGCGAGGACATCCACCGCGCCACCGCCGCCGAGATCTTCGGCGTGGCGCCGGCCGACGTGACCAGCGAACAGCGCCGCTACGCCAAGGTGATCAATTTCGGCCTGATCTACGGCATGAGCGCCTTCGGCCTGGCCTCCAACCTGGGTATCGACCGCGCCGCCGCGCAGAACTACATCGACCGCTACTTCGCGCGCTTCTCCGGCGTGAAGGCCTACATGGACGACACCCGCCTGCAGGCCAAGGCCAAGGGCTACGTGGAAACCGTGTTCGGCCGCCGCCTCTGGCTGCCGGAGATCAATTCGCCGAACGGCCCGCGCCGCCAGGGCGCCGAGCGCGCGGCGATCAACGCGCCGATGCAGGGCACGGCGGCCGACCTGATCAAGCTGGCCATGATCGCGGTGCAGGACTGGCTGGAGAAGGATGGCCTGAAAACCCGCATGATCATGCAGGTGCACGACGAACTGGTGCTGGAAGTGCCGGACGAGGAGCTGGCGCTGGTGCGCGAAAAGCTGCCGCAGCTGATGGCCGGCGTGGCGCAGTTGAAGGTGCCGCTGCTGGCGGAAGTCGGCGTGGGCAAGAACTGGGAGGAGGCTCACTAAGTGGGCCTGCGCGGGATTTATTCACCAACAGGAGGGGACTGATGAAAGATTTGTTGAACGACGCAGCAAGCCTGAACGACAAGCACCTGAGCGACGGCGTGGCCCGCCGCGACTTCCTGAAAGTGGCCCTCGGCACCGGCTTTGCGGCCGCCGCGCTGCCGGTGGTGGCGCAGAACGTCGTCAAGACCGACACCGACGGCCTGACCGCCGGCACCGTCACGGTCACCGTGAACGGCACCGCCGTGCCGGTATACCGCGCGCAGCCGGCCGGCAAGACCGGCCTGCCGGTGATCCTGGTGATCTCCGAGATCTTCGGCGTGCACGAGCACATCGCCGACGTGGCGCGCCGCTTCGCCAAGCTGGGCTATCTGGCGCTGGCGCCGGACCTGTTCGTGCGCCAGGGCGACGCCACCAAGGCGCCGTCGCAGGCCGAACTGATGAAGAACATCGTCGGCAAGACGCCGGACGCCGAGGTGCACGCCGACCTGGACGCCGTGGTGGCCTGGGCCAAGGCCAACGGCGGCAACACCGACAAGCTGGGCATCACCGGCTTCTGCTGGGGCGGCCGCCAGACCTGGCTGTACACCGCGCACAATCCGAATGTGAAGGCCGGCGTGGCCTGGTACGGCCGCGTGGTGGGCGAGAAAACCGCCATCAGCCCGCTGCACCCGGTCGACGTGGCCGACAAGATCAAGGCGCCGGTGCTGGGCCTGTACGGCGCCAAGGACACCGGCATCCCGGTCGAATCGCTGGACAAGCTGAAGGCGGCGCTGGCGGCCGCCGGCAACACCGGGTCCACCATCGTGGTCTATCCCAATTCGGGCCACGCCTTCCACGCCGACTACCGTCCCAGCTACAACGAAGCCGACGCCAAGGACGGTTTTGCGCGCGCCGTGGCCTGGTTCAAGGCCAACGGCGTTGCATAACTGAGCAGAAAATCGGGCCGGGCGGTAAAATGCCCGGTTTGCGCCGGCATTCAGGCGCGGAACGCAGCAGGCGCCGGGCCCCGGCTGCGTTTCCTGGTAGTGCTCAAGAGGCAATAAAATCGATTCCACACTCATTTCCATCCTGCTGGCCACCACCATCGGCGGCGTGATCAGCCTGACGGCTGCGGCCGTTTTCTCGTTTACCTTGCTGTCCAAGGTGGTCGAGCGCATGGTCAGCCTGTCGGTCGGCATCATGCTGTCCACGTCGCTGCTGCACGCGCTGCCGGAGGCGTTTGAATCGAGTGCGGATCCGCGCACCCTGTTTGCCACCCTGCTGGGCGGCTTGCTGGCCTTCTTCATGCTGGAAAAGCTGGCCATCCTGCGCCACTCGCACCACCACGAGCACGACGGCCATCACCACCACCACGGACATGACAAGCGCGAAGCCGGCAAGGCCGGCTGGATGATCCTGGTGGGCGACGGCATGCACAACTTCACCGACGGCATCCTGATCGCGGCGGCTTTCCTGGCCGATCCGGGCCTGGGGCTGGTGACCGGCGTGGCCATCATCGCGCACGAGATCCCGCAGGAGATCGGCGACTTCATCGTGCTGCTGAACGCCGGCTTCTCGCGCACGCGCGCCTATGTCTACAATCTGCTGTGCAGCATGATGGCGATCGCCGGCGGCCTGCTGGGCTACTATACGCTGGACCAGGCCAGCAACCTGATTCCCTACGTGCTGGTGTTCGCCTCGTCCGGCTTCATCTACATCGCCGTGAGCGACCTGATGCCGCAGATGCAGCGCCGTGCCACGCTGCGCGAGACCATCCCGCAAGTACTGCTGATCGCCGCCGGCGTCGGCATCGTGCTGTTCCTCACCGCGCAGCGCCACTGAGCGGCCGCCAGGCCGGGCTTGCGGCCGCGCAAACCGCGCGCTCCGGCCTGTGCTAAGGTGATGTTTTGGCCGCCAAGGAGGCAACCATGGCCACCGAACAAGACCTGCAAGCCCTGTCCCCATCCGACCGCGCCCGCCTGGAGCGCCTGGCGGAACTCGCCGGGCGCACGCCGCTGGAAACCTTGTACTTTGTTCAACGGGACGGGTTCGAAGAGTGCGAAGAGAGCGTGCGTGAAAACTTAATCGCGGAGCAAGATATTGCAGAGGGACGCGGGGTTCCGAACGAACAAGTGATGGAAGACGCCCAGCGCATCATTGACGAATGTGCTCAGCGTGCCAAGCAAGCCTAAGATCGTTTGGGCCCCGGCAGCGAAAGCTGACTATGACGCGGCGTTGCGGCGCATCGGTACGACGGATCCGCGCGCGGCGGACTTGGTAGCGCGTCGGGTTCGACGACTGCTGGCTCTGCTGGAAATTCAGCCCATGCTCGGCACACCGGCGACGACTTTGGATATTCGTCGATTCGCTATCCCGAAGACCGGACACACGATCGAATACCGTGTGCGTCCGGGAGAACTTCATATCTTGCGCTGGTACCGCCAGCGGCGCAAGCGGCCGTGATCAGGCGCCGGTGGCGACCGGGCGGGCCGGGTTGGCGCACCATTCGCTCCAGGAGCCTGGATACAGCGAGGCGCCGTGCAGGCCGGCTATTTCCATCGCCAGCAGGTTGTGGCAGGCGGTGACGCCCGAGCCGCATTGCATGATGGCCGTGGGCGCGTTGCTGAACAGCGGCGCGAATTCCTGCTTCAGCTGCGGCCCCGGCTTGAAACGGCCGTCCGGCAGCAGGTTGTCCTTGAAGAAACGGTTCCTGGCGCCCGGAATGTGGCCGCCCACCGGATCGATAGTCTCGTTCTCGCCGCGGAAACGGTCCGCCGCGCGCGCGTCCACCACGGTGCGGCGCTGCGTGCCCAGGTTCTCCACCACGTCGGCCAGGGTCACCGTATGCGCCAGGCTCGGACGCTCGGCGATCTGGCCTCGCGCGCGCTGCGCCACCGGCGTCACCAGCGGCAGGCCTTGCGACTGCCAGGCGGCCAGGCCGCCGTCCAGCACCGCCACCGCCGGGTGGCCCACCCAGCGCAGCAGCCACCACAGGCGCGCCGCGAACATGCCGCCGTGCGCGTCGTAGGCCACCACTTGCGTGCTGTCGCTGATGCCCCAGCTGCGCAGCGTCTCGATCAGCGCGCCGCGCTCGGGCAGCGGATGGCGGCCCGTGAACTGCGCGCCGGCGGCGGCCTTGGGGCCGGACAGGTCGTCGTCGATACTGGCGAACTGCGCGTTCTGGATATGGCCGATGGCGAAGCCGTCGCGGCCCGCGTCCGGGTTCATCAGGTCGTGCCGGCAGTCCAGGATGACCCAGGCCGGGTCGGTCAGGTGCTGCGCGAGGTCGGCGGCGGTGATCAGGGTGGTATGCATGGCGCTCCTCTTACTCGGTTGTTACACTTCGCTGGCGATCGGATCGGTGGTGGCAATGGCTTTGCCGCGCTCCGTACTGCGGGTATTGTAAAACGTTGCGGCGATACCGGAAGCGAGAATGATGGCGATGCCCAGCCAGCTGTGCCAGTCGAAGGAATCGCTGAACACCATCACGCCCCAGAAGCTGGAGAACACGATGCCGGTGTACTGCAGATTGGCCACCACCAGCGTCTTGCCGACGCGGTAGGCGCGCGTCATGGCCATCTGCGCGGCGGTGGCGCTCAGGCCGATGCCCAGCATCAGGAAGAATTTGTACCAGCTGTCGACCGGGTGCCAGATCACCGGGCCGCTGCCCGCTTCCAGGATATGCCCGCCGACGCCGGCCAGCAGGTTGCCGACCGAGAAATAGAACACCACCCGGTATTCCGGCTCGCCCGCCAGGCCCAGTTTGCGCACCTGCATATAAGCCATGGCCGACAGCACGCTCGACACGATGGCCACGATGGCAGGGGCCAGCTGGTTGGAATGGAAGGCCGGCTGCAGCAGCAGGGTGACGCCGACAAAGCTCATCACCACGGCCAGGATCAGCGGCCATTCGATGCGGTTCTGGGCGTGCCACCAGCCGTGCATGAACAGCCACAGCGCGATCCAGATCGGCGCCATGTAGTTCAGCGTCATGGCGGTGGCCAGGGGCAGGTTGGCGATGGCGTAGAACCACAGCCACAGGGAGACCACGCCGATGAAGCCGCGCCACAGGTGGGCGAAGGGCATGCTGGTCTTGAAGCTGCCGCCCTGGATGCGGATCATGCAGAACAGCACCGTCACGCCGATGACGCCCCGGCACAGCACGATCTCGGAGGTGGAGTAGATTTCCGAGGCCAGTTTCACGCATACGCCCATGGCGGCGAACATGAAACTGGCGAACAACATCCAAAGCGATTGCATCACATTCCTGTTTCTGCCGCCTTGGCGGCTGGGTTACAAAGCGACTTTGCTGCGGTACCACTCGTGGAAGTGCTGCATGCCGTCTTCCATCGGCGACTGGTACGGGCCGGCGTCGTTTTCGCCGCGCTGCATCAGGATCTTGCGGCCGGCGTCCATGCGCAGGGCGATTTCATCGTCCTCGACGCAGGTTTCCATGTAGGCCGCGCGCTCGGCGTCCACGAAATCGCGCTCGAACAGCACGATTTCCTCGGGATAGTAGAACTCCACCACGTTGCGCGTTTTTTGCGGGCCGTCCGGCCACAGGGTGGACACCACCAGCACGTGCGGATACCACTCCACCATGATGTTGGGGTACAGCGTGAGCCAGATGGCGCCGAATTCGGGCGGTTCGCCGCCGCGGAACTTGAGCACCTGCTCGTGCCATTTCTGGTACACCGGCGAGCCGGACTTGCGCAGGCTGCGGTTCACGCCCACCGTCTGCACGCTGTAGTCGGCGCCGAATTCCCAGCGCAGGTCTTCGCAGTTGACGAAGCCGCCCAGCCCGGGGTGGAAGGGCTCGACGTGGTAGTCCTCCAGGTAGACCTCGATGAAGGTCTTCCAGTTGTAGTCGCACTGATGCACTTCCACGTGGTCGAACATATAGCCGCTGAAGTCCAGGTCCTTGGAGACCGACATTTCCTTCAGCTTGTCCATGACGTTGTAGCCGTTCTGCTCGAACAGCAGCCCGTTCCAGCTTTGCAGCCTGGTCTTGGGCAGGTTCAGGCAGGGCGTCTCGGGGAAGTGCGGCGCGCCGATCAGCTCCCCTTTCAGGTCGTAGGTCCAGCGGTGCAGCGGGCAGACGATGGTGTTGCTGTTGCCGCGCCCATTGAACATCAGCGCCTGGCGGTGGCGGCAGACGTTGGACAGCACTTCAAGGCCGTTGGCGTTGCGCACCAGCATACGCCCTTCGTTTTCGGAAACGAGGGTCGCAAAGTCGCCGGCGTTCGGCACCATCAGTTCATGGCCGACATAGCGCGGCCCTGCTTTGAACAGTTGCTGCATTTCACGCTGCAGTAGCGTTTCGTCAAAATAGACGTTAACCGGAAGTTGCGCGTTGGAGCGCGCTAGCTTGGCGTGGGTAGCCAGATCGGACATCCCAACCCCCCTTAATTAAAGTGCTGCAAACCAAGAAGAGACAGAATCCGTAAAGACCTGAATTCAGTTTTTGAAACGGTATTTCGGACAGAACCGGAGATTATACCGTGAAATGCCTATATTCCGCTGGCTTTCCTGACAAGGGCGCCCGATTGCCTCGCCGACAGGGTAGACTGGAGAGCAACACTGTAAGCGCCGGTTGCACTTGTGCCGAAGTGTTAATTCCACTGCATTGGTTGGTTTGATCTAAAATAACGGGCTACACTGCGCTGGCGGCCCCTGAACGCTGCCCGGCCTTACCGATTTGAGTGCTTATGTCTAAGAAATTGAATGCTGACCCCGTGAATGCCGCATCCGCCCCTGCTTCCTTCGAGGAAGCCATGGCGGAGCTTGCGCAACTGGTGACGCAAATGGAAGCGGGCCAGCTGCCGCTGGAAGCGTCCGTCGCGGCCTATGCGCGCGGCTCGGAACTGGTTAAATACTGCGCCGGCCAGCTCGACAAGGTGGAAGCGCAGGTCAAGGTGCTGGAAGGCGGCATGCTCAAGCCTTTCGCCGACGCCGAGGAGCTGGCATGAGCGCGGCCTTCCACGACTGGATGAAAACCATCCAGGCCGGCATGGAGCAGGATATGGGCGCCTACCTGCCGGGCGCCGGCGCCGTGCCGTCCAAATTGCACGAAGCGATGCGCTACGCGCTGCTGGGGGGCGGCAAGCGTGTGCGTCCCCTGCTGGTGTACGCGGCCGGGGCCCTGTTCGGCGCCGACGCCGCAGTACTGAGCCGCGCCGCCGCCGCCGTCGAAATGATCCATGCCTACTCGCTGGTGCACGACGACATGCCCTGCATGGACGACGATGAACTGCGCCGCGGCAAGCCGACCGTGCACGTGGCCTACGACGAGGCCACCGCGCTGCTGGTGGGCGACGCGCTGCAATCGCAAGCCTTCCTGGTGCTGGCCGACGCGGCCGCGGCGGACGGCGCGGCGCTGCCGCCGGGGCGCCTGGCGGCCATGCTGCGCCTGCTGGCCCATGCTTCCGGCTCGGCCGGCATGTGCGGCGGCCAGGCGATCGACCTGGACAGCGTGGGCCTGAGCCTGACGCTGGAACAGCTCGAGCGCATGCATCAACTGAAGACCGGCGCCTTGCTGCGCGCGTCCGTGGTGCTGGGCGCGCTGGCCGGCAAGGATCTGGACCAGACGGAACTGACCGCGCTGAACGACTATGCGCGCGCCATCGGCCTGGCCTTCCAGGTGGTGGACGACGTGCTCGACGCCACGGCCGATTCGGCCACGCTGGGCAAAACCGCCGGCAAGGACGCGGCCGACAACAAGCCGACCTATGTTTCGATACTGGGTCTGGAACCGTCGCGCGAGCTGGCGGAAACATTGCGGCGCGACGCGCATGCTGCGCTCGCGCCGTTTGGAGAAAAAGCTCTGCGGTTACGCGAACTCGCGGATCTGATCGTGCAGCGGAAGGCATAAATGAACTTGCTTGAAAATATCAACGACCCGGCAGACGTGCGCAAGCTGGCACGCACCCAACTCACGCCGCTGGCGCACGAAGTGCGCAACTACCTGCTCGATTCCGTCTCCAAGACGGGCGGCCACCTGTCGTCCAACCTGGGCACGGTGGAACTGACCGTGGCGCTGCACTACGTCTTCAACACGCCGCACGACCGCATCGTGTGGGACGTGGGCCACCAGACCTACACGCACAAGATCCTGACCGGCCGCCGCAAGCAGATGCACACGCTGCGCCAGCTGGACGGCATTTCCGGCTTCCCGCGCCGCGTGGAAAGCGAATACGACACCTTCGGCACCGCGCACTCGTCGACCTCGATCTCGGCCGCGCTGGGCATGGCGCAGGCGGCCAAGATCAAGGGCGAGCACCGCCACGCCATCGCCGTCATCGGCGACGGTTCCATGACCGCCGGCATGGCGTTCGAGGCCCTCAACAACGCCGGCGTGCAGGAGGACGTCAACCTGCTGGTGATCCTGAACGACAACGACATGTCGATCTCGCCGCCGGTGGGCGCGCTGAACCGCTACCTGGCGCGCCTGATGTCGGGCCAGTTCTACGCGGCCGCCAAGAATGTCGGCAAGCAGGTCCTGCCCGGCCCCGTGCTGGAGCTGGCCAAGCGCTTCGAAGAGCATGCGAAAGGCATGGTGGTTCCGGCCACCATGTTCGAGGAATTCGGTTTCAACTACATCGGCCCGATCGACGGCCATGACCTGGAATCGCTGATCCCGACGCTGGAGAACATCAAGAAGCTGAAGGGTCCGCAATTCCTGCATGTGGTGACCAAGAAGGGCCAGGGCTACAAGCTGGCCGAGGCCGAGCCGGTGCTGTACCACGGCACGCCCAAATTCAATCCGGCCGAGGGCATCAAGCCCGCTCCGGCCGGCAAGATCACCTACACCGAAGTGTTCGGCAACTGGCTGTGCGACATGGCCAAGGCCGACCAGCGCCTGGTCGGCATCACACCCGCCATGCGCGAAGGCTCGGGCATGGTGCGCTTCGAGCAGGAATACCCGGACCGCTATTTCGACGTCGGCATCGCCGAGCAGCACTCGGTCACCTTCGGCGCGGGCCTGGCCTGCGAAGGCCTGAAGCCGGTGGTGGCGATCTACTCCACCTTCCTGCAGCGCGCCTACGACCAGCTGATCCACGACGTGGCGCTGCAAAACCTGGACGTGACCTTTGCGCTGGACCGCGCCGGCCTGGTGGGCGCGGACGGCGCCACCCACGCCGGCAACTACGACCTGGCCTACCTGCGCTGCATCCCCAACATGGTGGTGATGGCCGCGTCGGACGAGAATGAATGCCGCCAGATGCTCACCACGGGCTACCACTACGACGGTCCGGCCGCCATCCGCTATCCGCGCGGCGCGGGCATCGGCGCGGCCATCGATCCGAAACTGGATGCGATCGAGATCGGCAAGGGCGAGATCAAGCGCAAAGGCGAGAAGATCGCCATCCTGGCGTTCGGTTCGATGGTGGCGCCATCGGTAACGGCGGGCGCGCAGCTGGGCGCCACCGTGGCCAACATGCGCTTCGTCAAGCCGCTGGACGTGGACCTGGTGAGGCAGCTGGCCGCCGACCATGATTACTTCGTGACGGTGGAAGAGGGCTGCATCATGGGCGGCGCCGGCGCCGCCGTGGCCGAAGCGCTGGCCGCCGAAGGCATCGTCAAGCCGGTGCTCATGCTCGGCCTGCCGGACAAGTTCATCGACCATGGCGACCCGGCCAAACTGCTGGCCAGCGTGGGCCTGGACGCCGCCGGCATCGCTGCCTCCATCAAGGCGCGCTTCGTGGCGGCGGACGGCAGCGACGAGCCGCGCCTCGTGGTCAACAACGGCTGAAGGCAAGCACGCTATGCCAGTCAGTTCCTACCTCGACACCTCGCCCGAACTGGGCGAGGGGGTCTACCTGCACGAGACCGCGCAAGTGATCGGCGACGTGCGCATCGGGCGCGATTCCTCCGTGTGGTGCAACACCGTGCTGCGCGGGGACGTGAACCGCATCACCATCGGCGAGTGCAGCAATGTGCAGGACTTTGCCATGGGCCACGTGTCGCACAAGAACGCGGCCAAGCCGGACGGCTCGCCGCTGGTGATCGGCAACTACGTCACCATTGGCCACTCCGTGATCCTGCATGGCTGCGAGATCGGCGATGAATGCCTGATCGGCATGGGCACCATCGTCATGGACGACGTGGTGGTGAAAAAGCACGTCATGATCGGCGCCGGCAGCCTGGTTGCACCCGGCAAGGTGCTGGAAAGCGGCTACCTGTACGTTGGCCGCCCGGTCAAGCGCGTGCGCAAGCTCACCGATGAAGAAATCGCCTACCTGAAGTATTCGGCCGAACACTACGTCCGCGTCAAAAACAACCATTCCAGGTAAGTCCCCCTTGCGGCGGCGCCCGCGCTCTCCTATATTGGTATAAACGGTTTATTCCAATACTGGGGGATCGCCATGCGCTCTTGCGCCCGCTGCGCTTGTTCCGCGGTGCTGCTTGCAGCATGTTTGCTGCCGCAGGCCGCGCCGGCGCAGGTGCCCGATTCCGGCCGCTGGCAGGAGCTGCGCTTCGGCGCGGAAGAGGTCGGCGAACGCATGGAAGACCGTTACATCGAGCAGGTGGTGGAACTGGCCGCCGCCGGCCGGCTCGATGCGGACCGCGCGCTGCTGCACCGCCTGCGCTACATCAGCCGGGAACTGATCGCCGCCGCCATTGAGTTGAAACCGGAAGCGGCGTCCTGGCCGTGGGAAGTGCACCTGGCCAGCGGGCCGGATATCGAAGCGGTCTGCCTGGCCGGCGGCAAGCTGCTGGTGGGCGCCGATTTCGTGCGGCGGCTGGCGCTGGACGACAGCGAACTGGCCGTGCTGCTGGCGCACGAGGTGGCGCACGCCATTGCGGAACACTCACGCGAGTTCCTGTCCGAAGCGCAGCTGGTTTATCGGCCGCTGGTGCCGGTGGACGTGGTCATGCTGCGGCTCGACAGCGACTTGTCCCTGCAACTGCGCCTGGCAAGCCTGGCCCGCACACAGGAGCGCGAGGCGGACCAGCTGGGGATGGTGCTGGCGCACCGCGCCGGATGGCCCACGTCGGCCATGCTCAGTTTCTACCGCAAGCTGGCGGACGCGGACGGCGGCGCCGGTGAGTCCCTGGTCGCCAGCCATCCCTCGCACGCCTCGCGCATCAGCATGTCGCGCGGCATGGCGCGGCTGCTGGAGCGATGACCTCGACGCCGCGATGCGCCCTACAGCGCCTCATAGGCAGCCTTCGCCATCGCCTCGTAACCGGCGTCGCCGGGGTGCAGGTGATCGCCCGAGTCGTACGCGGGCAGCATGCGGGACGGGTGCGCCGGGTCGCGCAGAACGGCGTCGAAGTCCGCCACCGCGTCGAAGGCGCCGCTGCCGCGTATCCAGTCGTTCACCTGGCGCCGCACGGCGTCCTTGGCTGGGCTGTAGTGATCCGACAGGGGAGTGCCTTGCAGCGCGTTCTCGAAAGGCGCCATGGTGGCGCCGACCACCTTCACCTTGCGCTCCCTGGCGCGTTCTATCAGCTTGCGGTAGCCGGCGATCAGCGTTTCCGCTTGCATGGCCGGATCGTGCGGGGCGAAGCCGCTGGCGGGCCAGCCGATGTCGTTGATGCCCAGCGCAATGATCACGCTGCGCACGCCCGGCTGCGCCAGCACGTCGTGCTCGAAGCGCGCTGCTGCCCGCTCGCCCATGCGGTCTCCCAGTACCCGCGCGCCCGAAATCCCGGCGTTGGCGACGCCGATTCCGCGCGCTGCGGCCAGCCTGGCCAGGTAGTCCGGCCAGCGGCGGTCATGGTCCGGCGTGGAGCCGTTGCCGTCTGTGAGCGAGTCGCCGAAGGCGACGACCGTGCCGCCCGTCGCCATCGCTGTTTCCCTGGCCGTTGCCGGCGCGCCGCCGCTGACGTGGATCGCGCTCAGGAACACGCGTCCTTGCAGCGGCGCCGCCTCCGACAACTGTCGCGCGCCGGCCTGGTTGCCGCGGCCGACAAAGGCCGTCTGCTGCGCGCCCCAGTGGAAGGTGGACGGCGCCGCACGCTGCGGAAAGTAAGTTGACACGCTCAACCGTTCAAGCGCACGCACGCTGAAGTCCAGCGCGTCGCTGACCGCCTGCTGGCCGGGCGCCACGGTCACCGAGCGCCGGCCGCCAAAGGTCAGAATGCCCGCCGGCGCGCCTGCAATGGCGCTGGAAGCGCCGCCTGCCGCGTTGCCGGCGCTGCGGGCCAGCTGTGCTTCGCCGATCACCAGCGGCTCCGTGCCATAGCGGTTCGACAGCACCACCCGCACGCGCTGCCCGCCCACGCTGAGGCGCAGCGTCTCGCGCACGGTTTGTTTCTGCAGGCTGAGCGGGATATTGGTCGGCAGCGCGAAGCCCGCATCCCAGCCGGGCTGCGGCGCCGCGTACCAGCTGGTCTGCCACTGTTCGGCCGCTGCGGCCGCTGCGGTGGACGAGGCGAGGGCGGCGGCAGCGCCGATGGTGGCTATGGTGGCTATGGTCTTGAACATGATGTGCTCCTTGAGTCAGTGTGCAGACATCTTCATTCATTCCAATCCCATGCGGAAGCTGTTGAAATGGACTATGATTCATTCCAATATAGAATGAGGACCCGGCATGGACACCATCCGCTCCCTGCAGTACTTCGTGCGCGCCGTCGAACTGGGCAGCTTGTCCGCCGTCGCGCGCGAACACGGCACCACGCAGCCCACGGTGAGCAAGGTCGTCGCGGCCCTGGAAGACAGCCTGGGCGTGCGCCTGCTCGAACGCAGCACCTCCAGCCTGTCGGCCACCGTGCAGGGCCAGCGCTTCTACCAGCGCAGCAAGGGCGTGCTGGAAGACTACGCCGAAGCCGTGGCCGAGGCGCGCGGCGAAAGCCAGAGCGCTGCCGGCCTGCTGCGCGTAAACGCCCCGGTCGCGCTGGGCCAGTTCCGCCTGAACGCGCTGGTGCAGGAGTTCCTCGCGCACTACCCGGAAATGGAAATCGAGCTGATACTGAACGACCGCATGGCGGACTTGGTGGAAGAGGGCGTCGACGTCGCGCTGCGCCTGGGAAGCGAGCTGCCGCCCAACGCCATCGCCCGCAAGATCGCCGGCTCGCCGCGCTGGCTGGTGGCATCGCCCGGCTACCTGCACAGCCGCCCCACGCTGCACCAGCCAGAGGACCTGGCGGCGCACGACTACATCCGCTTCGCCTGGCTCAGCACCGGCGGCATGGTCGAACTGCATAACGGCGCGCGCAGCGTGCGCATCCAAACCCAGGGCCGCTACCGCGTCAACAACGCGCTGGCGATCCGCGAAAGCCTGGAAATGGGCGCCGGCATCGGCCTGTGCCCCGCCTGGCTGGTGCAGGACCTGCTGGCAAGCCGCAAGCTCACCCGCGTGCTGCAGGACTGGCACGGCGCCGCGCAGGATCTCAGCCTGATCTATCCCTCCCGCCGGCACCAGCCGTTGCGCACCCGGCTGTTCATGGACTTTCTCCAGGCGCGCCTGCCGCAACAGGCAGGATTCGAAGTTTAACCCTTCTTGCTCTTGCGCTCGTGCTGCCACAGCACGTCGCTGCCGCCGGCGAAGCGGTTCAGCACGCGGGCCAGCACGAACATCAGGTCGGACAGGCGGTTGACGTACTGGCGCGGGTGCTCGTGCAGGGCCTCGGCCTTGCCCAGCGTGACGATGCTGCGCTCAGCGCGGCGGCAGACCGTTCGGCACACGTGGGCGATGGCGGCGGCGCGCGAGCCGGCCGGCAGGATGAACTCGGTCAGCGCCGGCAGGGTGGCGTTGTACTTGGCCAGCAGCGCGTCCAGCTGCTCGACATGTTCCTCCTTGATCATCTGGTAGCCGGGGATGCACAGCTCGCCGCCCAGGTCGAACAGGTCGTGCTGGATGCCCACCAGTTCATCGCGCAGGTCGTCCGGCATGGCTTCGCTGAGCAGCAGGCCGAGGTTGGAGTTCAGCTCGTCCACGTCGCCGATGGCGTGGATGCGCAGGCTGTCCTTGTCGGTGCGGCTGCCGTCGCCCAGGCCGGTGGTGCCGTTGTCGCCGGTGCGGGTGGCGATTTTCGAGAGTCGGTTGCCCATGGTATTGCCCCTTATTTCTGGAATGACAGCGAGCATACGATAATTTCGGCTTGGGTGCCTTACAATCAGTACTTCATCGGCGATATGCTCCACTCCCATGACCACAGCCACCCAAGTAGCCACGCCGGCCTTTACGGCCGAGCGCCAGCACAGCGTCGCGGCGGCCCTGCGCGCCGCGCTGCCGGCAAGCAGCATCCTGTCCGCGCTGGAGGACACCCGGCCCTACGAGTGCGACGGCCTGTCGGCCTACCGCCAGCCGCCCATGATCGTGGCGCTGCCCGCCAATGAGCAGGAGGTGCTGGCGGTGCTCAAGGTGTGCCGCGACATGAACGTGCCCATCGTGCCGCGCGGCGCGGGCACCGGGCTGTCCGGCGGCGCCATGCCGATTGCCGACGGGGTGGTGCTGTCCACCGCGCGCATGAACCAGATCGTGCGCATGGACGCGTATTCGCGCACGGCCGTGGTGCAGCCCGGCGTGCGCAACCTGGCCATCTCGGAGGCGGCCGCGCAGCATGCGCTGTACTACGCCCCCGATCCGTCCTCGCAAATTGCCTGCACCATAGGCGGCAACGTGGCGGAGAACTCGGGCGGCGTGCATTGCCTGAAGTACGGCCTGACGGTGCACAACGTGCTGCGCGTGCGCATGGCCACCATCGAGGGCGATGTGGTGGAGCTGGGCAGCGAGGCGCTCGATGCGCCGGGCCTGGACCTGTTGTCGGCCTTCATCGGCTCGGAGGGCATGCTGGGCATCGTCACCGAGGTGACGGTAAAGCTGGTGCCCAAGCCGGCCTGTGCGCGCGTGATCATGGCGTCCTTCGGCGACGTGGTCACCGGCGGCAATGCGGTGGCCAAGGTGATTGCGGCCGGAATTATCCCTGCCGGGCTGGAAATGATGGACCGCACCTCCTCGCGCATGGTGGAGCCATTCGTGAAGGCGGGCTACGACACCGACGCCGCCGCCATCCTGCTGTGCGAGGCGGACGGCACGCTGGAAGAGGTGGAAGAAGAAATCGCGCGCATGACGGCGGTGCTGGAGGCGGCCGGCGCCAGCGCCATCCAGGTGTCGCAGAGCGAGGCCGAGCGGCTGAAGTTCTGGTCGGGGCGCAAGAACGCTTTCCCTGCGGCCGGCCGCATCTCGCCGGATTACTACTGCATGGACGGCACCATCCCGCGCAAGCACCTGGCGCGGGTGCTGATCGGCATTGAACAGATGGAGCTGAAGTACGGCCTGCGCTGCGCCAATGTGTTCCATGCGGGCGACGGCAACCTGCATCCGCTGATCCTGTTCGACGCGAACCAGCCGGATGAGCTGGAGCGCGCCGAGGCCTTCGGCGCCGAAATCCTGGCGCTGTGCGTGGAAGTGGGCGGCACCATCACGGGCGAGCATGGCGTGGGCATCGAGAAAATCGATTCCATGTGCGTGCAGTTCAAGCCTGCCGAGCTGGAGGCTTTCTTCAGCGTGAAGCGCGCCTTCGATCCGGCCATGCTGCTCAATCCGAACAAGGCCATTCCCACCCTGAACCGCTGCGCGGAGTTCGGCAAGATGCGCGTGACGGCAGGCCTGCTGCCGCATGCGGGTTTGCCGCGTTTTTAATCGGAGCCACATGCAAGCGATCGTAGAGCAATTCCGTAACCAGGTACTCGCTGCCGTCGAGGCGGGAACGCCTTTGCGCGTGCGCGGCGGCGGCAGCAAGGACTGGTATGGCAACGCGGCCATGGACCCGGCTGCGCCGGGCGCGCTGCTCGATACCCGCGCTTACACCGGGGTGGTGGACTACGAGCCGACCGAACTGGTGATCACGGTGCGCTGCGGCACGCCGCTGGCCGAGGTGGAGGCACTGCTGGCCGCCAACGGCCAGATGCTGGCGTTCGAGCCGCCGCGCTTGGGCGCCGGGTCGACCATCGGCGGGGTGGTGGCAAGCGGCCTGGCCGGGCCGCGCCGCGCCAGCGCCGGCGGCGTGCGGGACTTCGTGCTGGGCGCCAAGCTCATGGACGGCAAGGGCGAGGTGCTGAACTTCGGCGGGCAGGTGATGAAGAACGTGGCGGGCTACGATGTTTCGCGCCTGCTGGCCGGCTCGATGGGCACGCTGGGATTGATACTGGAGGTGTCGCTCAAGGTGCTGCCGCTGCCGGTATGCGAAGCCGCGCTGCGTTTCGAATTGGGCGAGATCGATGCGCTGCGGCGCCTGAATGAGTGGGCCGGGCAGCCTTTGCCGCTGTCGGCCAGTTGCTGGCACCGGGGCGTGCTGACGCTGCGGCTGTCGGGTGCGGAGGCAGCGGTGCGCGCGGCATTGGCGCGCATGGACGGTGCGCGCGTCCCTGATGGCGAAGCGGCGGCGTTCTGGGCCAGCCTGCGCGACCAGTCGCACGGCCACTTCAATGGTGGCGCCCTGTGGCGGCTGTCGGTGCCGCCAGCGGCCAGCTCCATCATCCTGAAAGGCGAGCAGCTGATCGAATGGGGCGGCGCGCAGCGCTGGCTGAAAGTGGACGCGGCGCCCACCGCCGATACGGCGCAGGATGTCCGCCGCACGGTGGCGGCGGCGGGCGGCCACGCCACGCTGTTCCGCGCCGATGACAAACGTGCCGGCGCGTTTCATCCGCCGGCGTCCGCCGTGGCGAAGATCAACCAGCGCCTGAAGCAGGCCTTCGATCCGGCCGGTATCTTCAACCCCGGCCGCATGTAGACTCCGATACCATGCAAACCAACCTGGCAGACTTCATCAAGAACACGCGCGAAGGCGACGAGGCCGAGGCCATCCTGCGCGCCTGCGTGCATTGCGGCTTTTGCACCGCCACCTGTCCCACCTACCAGCTGCTGGGCGATGAGCTCGATGGCCCGCGCGGCCGCATCTACCTGATCAAGCAGGTGCTGGAAGGCGCGCCCGTGACGCAGAAAACGCAGACCCACCTGGACCGCTGCCTGACCTGCCGCAACTGCGAGAGCACCTGTCCGTCCGGCGTGCAGTACGGCCGCCTGGCCGACATCGGCCGCAAGGTGGTCGAGCAGCGCGTGCAGCGGCCGCTGGCCGAGCGCGTGAAACGCTACGTGCTGAAAGAAGCATTGCCGCGCCGCTGGCTGTTCGAGCCGGCGCTGGCCATGGGGCGCCTGTTCAAGCCGGTGCTCTCGCCGGCGCTGCAGGACAAGCTGCCGCCGGCCGCGGCTGCGGGGCGCAGGCCTGCGCGCAGCCATGCGCGCAGGATGCTGGTGCTGGAAGGCTGTGTGCAGCCGGGCATGGCGCCCAACATCAACGCCGCCACGGCGCGCGTGCTGGATGCGCTGGGCGTGCAGTTGGTCGCCGCGCGCAAGGCGGGCTGCTGCGGCGCGTTGCGCTACCACCTGAATGAGCAGGAGGGGGGGCTGGACGACATGCGCCGCAATATCGATGCGTGGTGGCCCTACGTTGCCGGAGATGCCGCGCCGGTCGAGGCCATCGTGATGACAGCTTCCGGCTGCGGCGTCACCGTCAAGGAGTACGGCCATCTGCTGGCGCACGACCCCGCCTATGCCGAGAAGGCGCGCCGCGTGTCGGCGCTGACCAGGGACCTGAGCGAGGTGATGCCGGAGTTCGAGGCGGAGCTGGCGCAACGCATGCGGGGCCGCATCGCCGAGCGGGTGGCCTTCCATCCGCCTTGCACCCTGCAGCACGGGCAGCAGATACGCGGCAAGGTGGAAGGCGTGCTGCGCGCCGTGGGCGTGGAGGTGGTGCTGTGCGCGGACAGCCATCTGTGCTGCGGCTCGGCTGGCACCTATTCGATGCTGCAGCCGGAGCTGTCGATGCAGCTGCGCGAGCGCAAGCTGGAGAACCTGGCGGCCACCGGCGCGAAGAAGATCGTGTCGGCCAATATCGGTTGCCTTACGCACCTGCAGTCCGGCACCGAAACGCCGGTGCAGCACTGGATAGAACTGATCGATCAGGCGCTGGGCAAGCTGGCGTAGGGGATGCTGGGAGCGCCGCTCATGCCGTCGACCGGCAGCAGGGCGGCGCGCTGCCAGGCGGGCGTGGCGGCGAAGCTGGCGGTCCACGGCAGCACCTCGCCGGCCGGCATCGGGCGCGCGATGCCGTAGCCTTGCGCCAGCTCGCAGCCCAGGCGCATCAGCTGGGCGCCGTGTTCCACCGTCTCGACGCCCTCCGCGATCACGCTGCGGTTGAAGGCGCGTGCCAGGCCGATGACGGCCGACACCAGGTGCAGGTCGTCGCGGTCGACCAGCATGTTGCGCACGAAGCTCTGGTCTATCTTCAGCACTTCGGCAGGCAGGCGCTTCAGGTAGGACATGGACGAGTAGCCGGTGCCGAAATCGTCCAGCGCGAAGCGGATGCCGAGCGCCTGGCATTCCAGCATGATGGCGCGCACGTGGCCGATGTCCGCCAGCGCCGACGATTCCAGTATCTCCAGCTCCAGCATGCGCGGCGGCACGCCGGGAAATTCGGCCAAGATGGCGGTCAGGCGCGGCACGAAGTCGGTGCGCTGGAAATGGCGCGCGGCGATGTTGACGCTCACCACCCAGTCCGGATGGCTGGCGCGCCACAGTTCCAGCTGGCGCAGCGCGTGGCGCAGCACCATGTCGCCGATTTCCACGATCAGGTCGGTATGCTCGACCACCGGCAGGAACTCCATCGGCCCGACGATGCCGCGCTGCGGATGGCGCCAGCGCAGCAGCGCCTCCATGCCGATGATGCGGCCGGCGCGCATGTCCAGCTTGGGCTGGTAGTACAGGCACAACTCCTCGGCGCGCAGCGCGGCGCGGATTTCGGTGCGGCGGTTGTGGTGCGTGCGCACCTGCTCGTCCAGGTGCACATCGAAATAGTGTACCTTGTTGCGGCCGGTGAGCTTGGCCTGGTACAGCGCCTGGTCGGCGTGGCGCAGCAGGTTGTCGGCGCTGATGTCGCCGCCCTGGTAGATCGTGACGCCGGCGCTGGCCGGCACCGACAGCGTCTGCGTCTCGCAATGGTAAGGGCGGGCCAGCAGCGCGAGCAGCTGCGCCAGCGTGTGCTCGACGGCGGCCTGGTCGGGCTGGTCCGGCAGCAGCAGCACGAATTCGTCCCCGCCCAGGCGCGCGGCGTAGTGGCGCGGACCGGCGAAGCTGTGCAGGCGGCCGGCTGCCTGCTTGAGGATTTCATCGCCCAGCGCGTGGCCGCCGCGCTCATTCACCTGCTGGAAGTGGTCCAGGTCCAGCATGCACACGGCCAGCATGGCGTTGTGCTCTTTGGCCAGTTCCAGTTCATGCTCGAAGCGGGCCGCCAGCGCGCTGCGGTTGGGCAGGCCGGTCAGCAGGTCGTGCTGGCTTTGCCAGGACATTTGCTGGATCAGCTGCTTCTTCTCGCTCACGTCGCGGAACACCAGCACTATCCCTTGTACGCCCGCCTGCGCCGCAGCGGACAGCCGCGCCGCGCCGCCGTCCTCGTTGCGCCGGATGGGCGCGATCGTGTATTCGATGACGAAGCTGGCGCCGGATGGCTGGCGCAGGGTCTGGTTCTTGGCGCGCACCACGGCGCCGCCGGCGTAGATGCTCTGCATGGTGCGCTTCAGCGCCTGGTGGCCGAAGTTGTTGGCCAGCGTGAACACCGCTTGCAGCTGCCTGCCGCGCGCCTGCTCTTCGCCATAGCCGGTGAGCTGCTGCGCCGCTTCGTTCATGCTGCCGATGCGGCCGTCGAGGCCGATCACGATGACGGCGTCGCCGATCGACGACAGCGTGACCTCGATGCGTTCCTTCTGTTCCTGCAGCGAGTGCACCAGCGCCTGCACCTGGCTGGCCATGCTGTTGAAGGTGGTGGCCATGGCGCGCGCCTCGGGCGAGCCGCTGACCGGCATGCGCATGCCAAGGTCGCCGTTCTGGAAGCGGCCGGTGGCGCTTTCGAGGCGCAGCTGCATGCGCCGGTTGAGGTAAATCAGCAGGCCTAGCAGTACGTAGATGGTGACGATGTTTACCGCCGAGATGGCCGCTTGCTGGCGCAGCGCGCGCCATACGCGGTTCAGCGGCTGGGTGGGATGGAACCACAGCGACAGCGTGCCGGGGGCGAGGCCGGGGCCCGCGCCGCCGGGGCCCGCGCCAACCTCGTGCAGCGGCACGCGCAGCTTGAGGTACAGCGGTTCGATGGCGGTGACCCTGCCCAGCCAGGAAGGATGGGCCAGGTCCGGCAGCGGCGCCGCGCCGGCCGAGCTGGTGGCGTTGCCGCCGTGTTCCCAGCGCACCATCGCCAGGTCGGGATCGTGCGCGGCGGCGCCGGCCAGCAATGCGGCAATGGCCAGCTGGTTGCGTTCGCGCTGCAAAGGCTTGAGGGCGGCCGCCAGGTACTGGCTCAATTGCTGCGCTTCGATTTCGTAGCGCTGGCGCGCGGCGGCCGATTCGGATTCGGTCATCAGCGTATAGCGCACGCTGACAATGACGGTTACTAGCAACAAGATAGGGACGAAGAGCCTGGCATAGATTCCCATGCGCATCCACAATGACAGCAATTTCCCCAACAGTGGCATAGGTTTCCGTCCAGCCTTAAATCATTCCTAGTCACATTATTACGTAAAAGTCATGGCGCAACCCCGATTATTTTAACTTTCCGCCCATTTTTCCATGATTTCCGCGACAGCCGGCAGCTGGCCCAGGAACAGGTCCACCAGCTGCGGATCGAAATGCAGGCCGCGCTGCGCGCGCAGGTGGTCGCAGGCCTGTTCCACGGTCCATGCCTGTTTGTAGGGACGCACCGACGTTAGCGCGTCGAACACGTCGGCCACCGCGACGATGCGCCCGGCCAGCGGAATCTGTTCGCCTTTCAGGCCCTGCGGGTAGCCGCTGCCATCCCATTTCTCGTGGTGGTTCTGCGCCACCTGGCAGGCCACGGCCAGCATGCCCGTGGCGTGGCGGCCGATGATGTCGGCGCCGATGGTCGGGTGGGTTTGCATCACGCGCCATTCGTCCTCGTCCAGCTTGGCGGGCTTTTGCAGGATGCGGTCGGGGATGCCGATCTTGCCGATGTCGTGCATGGGCGCGGCGTTGAACAGGTCGTCCACATCGTCCTCGTCCAGGCCGCAGGCAATGGCCAGCAGGCGCGTGTAGTGGCTCATGCGGATCACGTGCAGCCCGGTTTCATTGTCCTTGTATTCGGCGGCCAGGCCGAGGCGCTGCACGATCTCGAGGCGGCTCGCTTTCAGTTCGTCCAGCCGCACCAGCGACAGGTGCAGGCGCACGCGCGCCTTCACCACGGCAGGGCTGACCGGCTTGGTGATGTAGTCCACCGCGCCCGCTTCGAAGCCGTCCACCTCGTCGGTGCTGTCGGTCAGCGCGGTGACGAAGATGACCGGGATGCCGGCCGTGGCGGGATCGGCCTTCAGGCGGCGGCACACCTCGTAGCCGGTCATGTCGGGCATCATCACGTCCAGCAGGATCAGGTCGGGCTGCTCCTTGGCGGCCAGTTCAAGCGCGCGCGGGCCGTCCTTGGCGAACAGCAGGCTATGGCGCTCCTGCAGGATTTGCCGCAGCAGCTGCAGGTTGGTGGATTCGTCGTCGACCGCGAGGATGACGGGAAGGCGCTTGGGTGGTTGTGTCATGGTGTGCTCCCGGCCGGCGCCGGCAGGCAGGACGCCAGCAGCGCCTGCAGCCGCGCGTGGGCCGCGCTGAAATCGAAATCGTCTATCGCTTGCTGCAGTTCCCGCAGGCGCTGTGGCGGGACATGCGACGCCAGTGCTTGTGCCAATTGTTCCATAGCGGCTTCGTCGAAGGCGCCACTGTCGATGGAGCGCTGCAGGGTGGCGCCCAGGCGCTGCACCAGCGCTTCATCGAGCGGTGCGTGCGGTTCCGGGCCGGGGGCTGCGGCGGGTGCGGCGGTGGTGGCGGCCGCGCCGGCAGCCGCAGCGGTGCCAGCGGTGGCAGCGGTGGCGGTGGCGTTGGCGAGCAGGAGGTCGATGGCCGCGATGGCTTCGGCCAGGCGCTGCTCCACCGCGTCCAGCAGCGGCGCTGCCGTGGCCGGCGCCGCCACCGCGCTGCCGCGCCACGCTTGTTCGAGACGGTCCAGCGTTGCGGCCAGCTGCTCCAGCCCCAGGTTGCCGGCCGCGCCCTTGAGCTGGTGCGCCAGTGCCGCGGCAGCGGCGAAGCTTGCCTGGCCGGCGCCATCGGCGGCATCGGCGAGGCCGGCGCCCAGCCGCCGCAGTTCGCCGGTGGCGCCCGCGCGGTCGGCGGCGAAGCTGCGCAGCGCGCGGTGATACGCGCGCTCCTCGCCGGCCCAGCGGTGCAGCGCGTGCTGGTGGTTCAGCACTTGCTGCAGGGTTTCCGGGCCGCTGGCCTGGGTTTGCTCGTCAATGGCGATACCCAGCACCATGGCCAGTTCGCGGCCCAGCACGTGCATGTCCACCGGCTTGGGCGCGAAGCCCTCCATGCCTGCCGCATTGGTGGCCTCGCGGTCTTTTTCCAGCACGCTGGCGGTCATAGCGATGATGGGCACGCGCGGGCGGCCGCGCTGCGCTTCCTGCGCGCGGATGCGGCGCGTCGCTTCCAGGCCGTCCATGCCCGGCATCTGCACATCCATCAGGATCACGTCGAAGCGGCCTTCGGCGGCCAGCTGCACCGCGATGGCGCCGTCGCTGGCGCCGGTGATGCTGTGGCCCTGCTTGCCCAGCAAGAGGGTGAGCAATTCCAGGTTTTGCGGCACGTCGTCGGCCGCCAGGATGTTCAGCGGCGGCAGCTTGATGCACGGCGCCGCGCGCTGCTGCGCCGGCTGGCTGAGCGCGGCCGTCATCGGCAGCACCACGTGGAAGGCGCTGCCGTGGCCCTCGGTGCTGGTGGCCCAGATCTGGCCGCCCATCAGTTCGGCCAGCTGCTTGCAGATGGTGGTGCCCAGCCCCGTGCCGCCGAAACGCCGGTTCATCGACGCGTCGGCCTGGGTGAAGGGTTCGAAAATGGCGGCCAGGCGGCTGGCCGGAATGCCGATGCCAGTGTCGCTGACGATGAAGTGCACGCAGTCGCCGTCCGGCCCGTTCTCGCGCGCCACCGCCAGCGTGACGTTGCCCTGGGCGGTGAACTTGATGGCGTTGCCCAGCAAATTGCTCAGCACCTGGCGCACCCGCAGCTCGTCGCCGTGCAGGCTGTGCGGCATGGCCGGATCGTAGGCGATCGACAGCTTCAGCCCTTTCGCGCCGGCGTTGCTGCCCATGGTGGAGGACAGCTCGTCGATCAGGGCCAGCAGGTTGTAGTCGGCCAGCTCCAGTTCCACCGCGCCCTTGTCCAGCTTGGCCGTGTCGAGGATTTCGTTGAGCAGGCGCAGCAGCGAGCGCGCCGAGTTGCGCACCGTGTTCAGGTGGCGCCGCTGGTCGCTGGCCAGTTCGCCCTGCAGCAGCACGTCGGTGAAGCCGAGGATGGAATTCATCGGGGTACGGATCTCGTGGCTCATGTTGGCCAGGAAGGCGGCGCGCGCGGCGGCGGCCTGCTCGGCGCGCTCCTTGGCCGCGCGCAGCTCCTCTTCCATGGTGCGGCGGCCGCTGATGTCGAGGATCACGCCGTCCAGCCATTGCACTTTGCCTTCGTCGTTGAGGATGGCGCTGCCGTTTTCCCACAGCCAGCGGATGCTGCCGTCCTGGTGCAGCAGGCGGTATTCCAGCAGGAAGGGCTGGCCGTTTTCCACCGCCGCGTCCAGGCCGCGCGCCACCTGTTCATGGTCGTCCGGGTGGATCAGGTCGCCGAAGCAGCGCTTGGGCGGCGCGCCGAGGAAATCCGATGCCGGGTAGCCGGTGACGCTTTCCACCGCCGCGCTGACGTAGACCATGGGCCAGCCGGGCGCCATCAGGCTGCGGTAGGAAATGCCGGGGATGTTGCCGATCAGGGAGCGGAACTGCTGTTCGCTGGCGCGCAGCTGCTGCTCCATGGCCTTGCGCTCGCTGATGTCGGTGACGAAGCAGACGTACAAGTCCTTGTCGGCCAGGCGCGCGTGGCCGTAGGCATTGCGCAGCGGGACCAGGGCGCCGTTCTTGTGCAGGCCCAGCACGTCCTGGCTCTCGCCGATCACGCCCTCCCTGCCGTCGTTCAGGTGGCTCAGGATACCGTCGCGCTGCGAGCGCGCGGGATCGGCGATCAGCACGCGCACGTTGCGGCCCAGGATGTCTTCGCGGCGCCAGCCGAAAATGCGCTCGGCGGCCGCGTTGAATTCGCGGATAGTGCCGTCCGACTCCATGGTGATGACGCCGTCGACGGCGGTGGCCAGCAGCGCGCGCATCCACGATTCGCTCTGGCTGAGCTGGAAGAACAGCGCGCGGTAGCGCAGCATGCCGTTGGCCGACAGTACCAGCAAGGTGAACGAGACGGTGATCAGGGTGACGGCCAGCGCCAGGAAACCGGCGTTGCTCACGCCGCCGGCCGTGCCGGGCGGCACGGTGCCGACGAAGCGCGCCGCCGCCATGCCGGTGTAGTGCATGCCGGCGATGGCGCAGCCCATGATGACGCTGGCGATGGCCAGCCGGGCGCCGCCGCCCAGGCGGCCGCGCAGCGCGTTCAGGCCGAAGCGCACCCACAGCGCCAGCGTGGCCAGCGCCACCGCCACCACGATGGACAGCGCGAACATGGCCGGGTCGTAGCGCAGCGTGAGGGCGCTGCGCATGGCGGCCATGCCGGTGTAGTGCATGGCGCCGATGCCGGCGCCCACCAGCACGCCGCCGGCCAGCAGCTGCCAGCGGCCGATCTGCTGGCGGCTGATCAGCGACAGCGCCACGAAGGACGCGGCCACGCTGGGCAGCATGGACCAGATGGTGATGGCGCGGTCGTAATCGACGCTGGTGCACAGGTCGAAGGCCAGCATGCCGATGAAATGCATGGCCCACACGCCGCTGCCCAGTGACAGGCTGCCGGTCAGCAGCGCGGCGCTGCGCAGCCGCGCGCTGGTGGCGGCGCCGGCCTGGCCGGCCATCTGCAATCCCATCCAGGAGGAAAACGCCGCCACCAGGATGGACAAGGCAACCAGCCAGGGATCGTAGCGCCCGAAACTGAGCATAGTGGGGTCGGAGGGCGGCGAGAACAGCTGCGCCAGGTAGTCGATAACCATGATGTGCGGGCGGGGCAAAGCCGCCGGGGTAGTGCCAGGGAAGGAATTACTCGGCCAGCAGGCGCGCGATATCGTCCGTCAGTTCTTCCGGCTTGGTGGTGGGGGCGTAGCGCTTGTAGACCGTGCCGTCCTTGCGGATCAGGAACTTGGTGAAGTTCCACTTGATGCCTTCCGTGCCCAGCAGGCCGGGCGACTGTTTTTTCAGGTGCTGGTACAGCGGGTGCGCGCCGCTGCCGTTCACGTCCACCTTGGCGAACATGGGGAAGCTCACGCCGTAGTTCTTTTCGCAGAAGGCGCCGATGTCCTCGGCCGTTCCGGGTTCCTGGGCGCCGAACTGGTTGCAGGGGAAGCCCAGCACCACCGCCCCCTGGTCCTTGAACTGCTGGTACACCGCCTCCAGGCCCTGGTACTGCGGCGTGAAGCCGCACTTGCTGGCCGTATTGACGATCAGCAGCACCTTGCCCTTGTACTGCGCCAGCTCGGCCGGCGCGCCGGACAGGGTGTCGGCCTTGAAATCGAATACTGTGGTCATGGGCGTCCTTAGATGATGTTCAGGTGTTCGGTGCCGGCCGACAGGTCGCGCGTCTTGGCGGCCTTGCCTTCCAGCTTGATGGCCAGGCGCAGGTCGTTGACCGAATCGGCGTTGCGCAGCGCGTCCTCGTAGCTGATCACATCGGCCTCGAACAGGTCGAACAGCGACTGGTCGAAGGTCTGCATGCCCAGCTCGCGCGACTTCTTCATCAGCTCCTTGATCTCGTGTACCTGGCCCTTGAAGATCAGGTCCGAGATCAGCGGCGAGTTGAGCAGGATTTCGATGGCCACGGCGCGGCCCTTGGTTTCCTTGCGCGGAATCAGGCGTTGCGACACCATGCCCTTCAGGTTGAGCGACAGGTCCATCAGCAGCTGCTGGCGGCGCTCCTCGGGGAAGAAGTTGATGATGCGGTCGAGCGCCTGGTTGGCGCTGTTGGCGTGCAGGGTGGCCAGGCACAGGTGGCCGGTTTCGGCGAAGGCGATGGCGTGGTCCATGGTCTGGCGGTCGCGGATCTCGCCGATCTGGATCACGTCCGGCGCCTGGCGCAGGGTGTTCTTCAGCGCCACTTCCCAGTCGTCGGTGTCCACGCCCACCTCGCGCTGCGTGATGATGCAGTTGCGGTGCGGGTGCACGAATTCCACCGGGTCCTCGATGGTGATGATGTGGCCGTAGCTGTTCTCGTTGCGGTAGCCCACCATGGCCGCCAGCGTGGTCGACTTGCCCGAGCCGGTGGCGCCCACCATGATCACCAGGCCGCGCTTGGACATCACCACGTCCTTCAGCACTTCCGGCAAGCCCAGCTCTTCCAGCTTGGGGATGGCCGAATTAATCGTGCGCAGCACCATGCCCACGGCGCTCATCTGCACGAAGGCCGACACGCGGAAGCGTCCCAGGTCGCCCGGGCTGATGGCGAAGTTGGCCTCCTTGGTCAGCTCGAAGCCGGCGGTCTGCTTGTCGTTCATGATGGAACGGGCCAGGTCCGAGGTGTGGGCGGCGGTGAGCGGCTGGGCCGACACCGGCGTCATCTTGCCGTCGATCTTCATCGCCGGCGGGAAGCCGGCCGTGATGAACAGGTCCGAGCCGTTCTTGCTGACCATCAGGCGCAGCAAGTCGAACATGAATTTGGAGGCCTGGTCGCGTTCCATCTGGTGTGCTTTCGTTTAGCCCGGGAAGTTGTCGGGGATCTTGGCGGCGTTGCGCGCGGCGGCCGGCGAGATCAGGTTGCGGCGCACCAGGTCGGTCAGGTTCTGGTCCAAGGTCTGCATGCCGACGTTGCTGCCGGTCTGGATGGCCGAGTACATCTGCGCGATCTTCGCTTCGCGGATCAGGTTGCGGATGGCCGGCGTGCCGACCATGATTTCGTGCGCCGCCACGCGGCCGGAGCCGTCCTTGGTCTTGAGCAGCGTTTGCGAAATGACCGCCTGCAGCGATTCGGACAGCATGGCCCGCACCATTTCCTTTTCCTCGGCCGGGAACACGTCGACGATGCGGTCGATGGTCTTGGCGGCGGAGGAGGTGTGCAGGGTGCCGAACACCAGGTGGCCGGTTTCGGCCGCCGACAGCGCCAGGCGGATGGTCTCCAGGTCGCGCAGCTCGCCCACCAGGATGGCGTCCGGGTCTTCCCGCAGCGCCGAGCGCAGCGCGTTGTTGAACGACAGCGTGTGCGGTCCCACTTCGCGCTGGTTGATCAGGCACTTCTTGGAGTCGTGCACGAATTCGATCGGGTCCTCGATGGTGAGGATGTGGCCGTACTCGTTTTCGTTGAGGTGGTTGACCATGGCCGCCAGGGTGGTGGACTTGCCCGAGCCGGTCGGCCCCGTCACCAGCACCAGGCCGCGCGGCTTGAGCGCGAATTCGGCGAAGATCTTGGGCGCGTTCAGTTCTTCCAGGCTGAGGATCTTGGACGGAATGGTGCGCAGCACGGCGGCCGCGCCGCGTTCCTGGTTGTAGGCGTTGACGCGGAAGCGCGCCAGGCCGGGAATGGCGAAGGAAAAATCGCACTCCAGCATTTCCTCGTAGGCCTTGCGCTGGCCGTCGTTCATGATGTCATAGATCATGCCGTGCACGTCCTTGTGCTCGAGCGGCGGCAGGTTGATGCGGCGTACGTCGCCGTGGACGCGGATCATGGGCGGCAGGCCGGCGGACAGGTGCAGATCGGAAGCTTTGTTCTTGACGGAGAATGCGAGTAATTCGGAGATGTCCATTTATAATCCCAGTGCTGCGTTTCGGGGAGAGGCCTGCGGAACCGGCCCAACCAGCCAGCCCGATGATTATGTCCAGAATAGCCCAGAACTTGCAAGCAGTGATCAGTACAATTGTTGCCTCCGAGCACGAAGCGGGCCGTCCGGCGCAGTCCGTGCGCTTGCTGGCCGTGTCGAAGACCTTCGGCGCGGAGGCGGTACTGGAAGCGGTGCAGGCCGGGCAGCGCGCGTTTGGCGAAAACTATGTGCAGGAGGGCGTGGACAAGATCCGCGCGCTGGCTGCGGCCACGCCCATGCCGGACCAGGCACTGGAGTGGCATTTCATCGGGCCTATACAAAGTAACAAGACGCGGCCCATCGCCGAGCATTTCGACTGGGTGCACACGGTGGAGCGCGAGAAGATCGCGCTGCGCCTGAGCGAACAGCGTCCGGCCGGACGGGCGCCGTTGAATATCTGTTTGCAAGTAAACATCAGCGGGGAAGCCAGCAAGAGCGGCGCGGCGCCGGACCAGGTGGCGGCGCTGGCGCAGGCGGTGGCCGGGCTGCCGAACCTGCGCCTGCGCGGGCTGATGGCCATTCCCGAACCGGAAGACGATCTCGACAAGCAGCGCGCGGCATTTCGCCGCGTGCGCGAACTGTATGACGCGCTGTGCGCGCAAGGCCTGGCGCTCGACACGCTGTCGATGGGCATGTCCGGCGACATGCGCGCGGCGGTGCTGGAAGGCGCCACCATCGTGCGGGTGGGCAGCGCCATATTCGGCGCGCGCAGCTACGCGGCGACTTCCGCGGCCACACCCGCGGTTACCCCTAAAGGACAAGTATGAAAATTGCATTCATCGGCGGCGGCAATATGGCCGCGGCACTGATCTCCGGCCTGGCCGGCAAGCTGACGGCGGGCGCCAACATCCACGTGGTGGACCCCAGCGCGGCGGCGCTGGAGAAGCTGCGCGCGCAGTTCGGCGTGAGCACGTCGGCCGCGCTGCCGGGCGCGCCCCACGCGCCGGACGCCGGCGTGGCGGGCGGCGACGGGGCCGCCGTTGCGGCCGCAGCAGGCTACCAGGCGGTGGCCAGTGCGGACGTGATCGTGCTGGCGGTGAAACCGCAAAGCATGCGCGAAGTGGCGCAGCAACTGCGCCCGCTGCTGCCATTGCCAGGCGGCGCGGCGGCGGCCGGCCCGCTGCTGGTGTCGATCGCGGCCGGCATCCGCGCGGCGGAACTGTCGCGCTGGCTGGGCGGCTACGGCGCCATCGTGCGCTGCATGCCGAACACGCCGGCGCTGATCGGCATGGGCGTCACCGGCATGGCCGCGTCGGCCGGCGTGAGCGCGCAGCAGCGCGCGGCGGCCGACGCCATCATGAAAGCCGTGGGCGGCACCGTGTGGCTGGACGACGAGGACAAGATCGACGCCGTGACGGCGGTGTCGGGCAGCGGCCCGGCCTATGTGTTCTACTTTATCGAGGCGATGCAGAAGGCGGCCGAGGAACTGGGCTTGAGCGCCCAGCAGGGCAAGGACCTGGCGCTGGCCACCTTCGCCGGCGCGGCGCAGCTGGCGGCGCAGTCGGACGAGCCGGTGTCGCTGCTGCGCGAGCGCGTGACGTCGAAAGGCGGCACCACCTACGCGGCGCTGAGCAGCATGGCGGACGACGGCGTGGCCGAGGCGATCGGCCGCGCCATGAAAGCGGCCGCCGCGCGCGGCCAGGAGCTGGGCCGCGAGTTCGGCGGCGCGGACTGAGGCTGGCGGCTTGCGCCGGGCAGGCCCGGCTGCGCCGCCCCGCGATCCTGGCCGATGGGGCGTAGCGGGGGCGGGAAGCGCGCAAGCCGCCGCGGCGCGGCATCAGCGTTGCATCAGCGCTGTTTGGCGCCGATCACCAGGCCGGCCAGCAGGCCGACCGCCGCGCCCATCGCCACCGCGCCCCATGGATGTTCATGGACGTAATTGTCGGTAGCCTTGGCCGCCAGCTTGCTGCGTGCCAGCATGCTGTCTTCCAGCCGCAGCAGGTCGGTCTTGGCGGTCTGCAGGGTTTCCTTGAAAGCGGCCTTGGCGTGTTCGATCTCGGCGCTGCCATCCTTGACGGCCGTGCTCAGCCATTGTTCGGCATCGGTGACGGCGTCGCGCAGGTGGCTCAGCAGGCGTTCGCGGTCGGCGCCCGCGTCGTTGCGCAAGGTGCTGCCGCTGGCTTGGTTGGTATTCTGGTCCATGGATAGCCTCTATGCAGTGGTGGATAAGGCAGGGACGCGCCGCTTGCCACATGGCTTGCTTCAGCGTAGCGCGTAGTCCAGCGCAACGCCTGCAAAGACAGCCGCCCCCAGCCAGTTATTGTGCCGGAACGCGGCAAAGCAAGGCGCACGTTCGCGGCCGCGTATCAAGGTGTAGTGGTAGGCCGCGATGGCGCCCGCCGCCGCCAGCCCCAGGTGGAACGGCCAGCCCAGGCCGAACTGGCGTCCCGCCGCCAGCAGCATGCCCAGGTACACCGCGTAACACAGCATGACGATGGCCACGTCGTAGCTGCCAAAGGTGATGGCCGAGGTCTTGATGCCGATTTTCAGATCGTCGTCGCGGTCCACCATCGCGTACTCGGTGTCGTAGGCCACGGCCCAGAACACATTGGCCGCCAGCAGCCACCACGCCACGGCCGGCACCGCGCCCTGCACGGCGGCAAACGCCATCGGGATGCCGAAGCCGAAGGCGATGCCCAGGTAAGCCTGCGGGATGGCGAAAAAGCGCTTGAAATATGGATAAGTGGCGGCGATCACGACCGCCGCCACGCTCAGCTGCTTGGTCAGCGCGTTCAGCGGCAGGATCAGCAGGAAGGCCAGCACCGCCAGGGTGGCCGCCACGGCCAGCGCCTCCTTGCCGCTGATGCGCCCGCTGGTGATCGGGCGTTCGGCGGTGCGCTTCACGTGGCGGTCGAAATCCTGGTCGGCGTAATCGTTGACGGCGCAGCCGGCCGAACGCATCAGCAGGGTGCCCAGCGAGAAGATGAGCAGCAGGCGCCCGTCCGGCACGCCGCCGCTGGCCAGCCACAGCGCGGCCAGGGTGGGCCACAGCAGCAGCACGGTGCCGATGGGTTTGTCGAGGCGTACCAGGCGGAAGTAGAGCTGCAGCTTGTTCATCGCGTTCGGGAGCTAGGCAAAAACGCGATTATAGACCCTGCCAGGCGCTTAGGCGGAGGCCTCGTCCTGGCACAGCGGGGTGACGCCCGGCAGGTCGCATTCGGCCACGGCGCTGCAGATGGCGTCGATGGCGGCCTTGCGCGTAAAACTCTTGCGCCAGACGATGACCACGCGGCGCGACGGCGCCGGCTGCTCGAAGGGCCGGAACTGCAGCATGCCGTCCTTCACGCCCATGTCCGGCACCGAGGCGCGCGGCAGCACGGTCAGGCCGATGCCGCTGGCCACCATGTGGCGGATGGTCTCCAGCGAGGAACCCTCGAAGGTGCGCTGCATGCCGTTGCCGGGCGAGGAAAAGCGCGCCATTTCCGGGCACACCTCGAGCACCTGGTCGCGGAAGCAGTGGCCATTGCCCAGCAACAGCATGGTCTCCGTCTTCAAGTCCTCGGCCGGGATGCTGTTGCGCGCAGCCCACGGATGCTGGCGCGGCATCGCCACCACGAAGGGCTCGTCGTACAGGGTCTGCAGGGCCATGCCGTGGTCGGGCAGGGGCAGCGCCATGATGGCCGCGTCCAGTTCGCCCTGGCGCAGCATCTCCAGCAGCTTGACCGTGAAGTTTTCCTGAAGGATGAGCGGCATCTGCGGCACATTCTCTATCATGGCCTTCACCAGGGGCGGCAGCAGATAGGGGCCGATGGTGTAAATGACGCCCAGGCGCAACGGCCCGGCCAGCGGGTCCTTGTTTTGCTTGGCGAGTTCCTTGATGGCGGCGGTCTGTTCCAGCACGCGCTCGGCCTGGGCCACGATCTGCGCGCCCAGCGGGGTGACGGAAATTTCGGCGCCGCCGCGTTCAAACAGGACGACACCCAGCTCGTCTTCGAGCTTCTTGATGGCAACCGAGAGCGTAGGCTGGGCAACGTAACAGGCTTCGGCGGCGTGTCCGAAGTGTTTCGCTCGCGCAACAGCGACGATGTATTTCAATTCGGTCAGTGTCATAAATGTATTTGAACACAGGCAATGATTGGGCGCAATGCCGAAAGGGGCCAGCTGTCCAGCGCAACTAAATAGTATTGTAGCGTAAGGGCATGGCTATAATTGCCCGGACCGGCTGTGCCCAGGCAGCCGACCAACCTGGCGAGGCAAGCATGTCAACCACATTTGGCCACGAAGAAGCGCAGGCCTACATCCACAAGCTGCTCAAGGTGATGCACCAGACCGGCGGCTCGGACCTGTTCATTTCCGCCGATTTTCCGCCCAGTATCAAGTCGCAGGGCGCCATGAAACCGCTCAGCCAGCAGCGCCTGACCGGCGAAGTGACGCGCGCGCTGGCCATGGCCATCATGAACGACAAGCAGCGCAACGAGTTCGCCGCCGAGATGGAATGCAATTTCGCCATCTCGCTGCCGGACGTGTGCCGCTTCCGCGTCAACGTGCTGATGCAGCAGCAGAACGTGGCCATGGTGATCCGCACCATTGCCTCCGAGATCCCGAATTTCGCGAAGCTGGACCTGCCCGAGGTGCTCAAGGACGTCATCATGGCCAAGCGCGGGCTGGTGCTGGTGGTGGGAGGGACCGGCTCGGGCAAGTCGACCACGCTGGCGGCCATGATCGACTACCGCAACAGCAACTCGGCCGGGCACATCATCACGGTGGAAGACCCGGTCGAATATGTGCACAAGAACAAGGGCTGCCTGGTGACGCACCGCGAGGTGGGCGTGGACACGCATTCCTGGCACAACGCGCTGAAGAACACGCTGCGCCAGGCGCCGGATGTGATCCTGATCGGCGAGATCCGCGACACCGAGACCATGGAGCACGCCATCGCCTTCGCCGAGACCGGCCACCTGTGCCTGGGCACCCTGCACGCCAACAACGCCAACCAGACCATGGACCGCATCATCAACTTCTTCCCGGAAGAGCGGCGCAACCAGCTGCTGATGGACCTGTCGTCGAACCTGAAGGCCATCGTGTCGCAGCGCCTGGTGCGCACCGAGGACGGCAAGGGGCGCAAGGCCGCCATTGAGATCCTGCTGAACACGCCGACCATCGCCGAGATGATCTTCAAGGGCAATTTCCACTCCATCAAGGAAATCATGGCCAAATCGCGCGAGCTGGGCATGTGCACCTTCGACCAGGCGCTCTACGAGCTCTATAATAAGGGCTATATCTCCTACGAAGAGGCGCTGCGCAACGCCGACTCGGCCAACGGACTGCGGCTGCAGATCAAGCTGCGCGGCGACCGCAAGGAGCCGGGCGAGGGCGGCGGTGGTGCAGCCGGGCCGGTTGGCGAGCTGAGCATGCAAATCGACCAGGAAGAGGAAGACGCCGAGCCCGGCCACTAACCAACGGAACCTATGCCCCAATTCGAAGAAAAAATCTGCAGCCGCGCCGAACTGGCGGCGCGCGTGGCCGCCTTGCCCCAGCCGGTGGTGCTCACCAACGGCGTGTTCGACATCCTGCACCGCGGCCACGTGACCTACCTGGCGCAGGCGCGCGCGCTGGGCGCCGCGCTGGTGGTGGCGGCCAATACGGACGCGTCGGTGAAGCGGCTGGGCAAGGGCGACGACCGCCCGCTGAACGCTTGCGCGGACCGCATGGCGGTGCTGGCGGCGCTGGAATCGGTCAGCCTGGTGGTGCCGTTCGACGAGGACACGGCGCTGGAAGTGGTGCAGGAAGCGCGGCCCGGGATCTACGCCAAGGGCGGCGACTACGACATGACGGCCATCCCCGAGGGCAAGGCCGTGATCGCCTACGGCGGGCAGGCGGTGGCGATCGACTTCGAGCACGACCGCTCCACCACCAAGCTGCTGGCCAAGGTGCGCACCTTCGGCGGCTGAGTTATCTTTTCTTGAGGATGGTGATCTTGCCATCCGCTTCAAGGAAGACGCACTGCATTTCGTCGAGGCTGCAGTCCTGCTCGCGCAGGGCTTGCTGCATGTCGCCCTCGGCGACGCGGTTGCGCTTGACGACCTCCTGGAAGATCTTGCCGTCGCGCCCCAGCAGGACGGCGGTGCCGTCGACCAGTTCGGCCGCCTTGCGGCTGCGGGACGTGATGAAGGCGATCGCCATGTTCAGCGCAATAAGGGTGGCAGCGATCAGCAAGCCGGCGGGAATGGAATTATCGCCGCCGGACAGCGAGTTCGACACCGACTCGCTCAGCAGCATGACGACCAGCAGATCGAAGGGGGTAAACTGGCCCACGGTGCGCTTGCCCGCCACGCGCACCATGACCAGCAGCACGGCGTAGATGATCGCCCCCCGGGCGACCAGCTCCCACCACGGCAACTCCATCTCGAACATACCCCCTCCCTGCGGCGCCTATACGACCTTATACGACGAAGCGCAGCGCCACGCCAACACCGTAGAGCTGAGCAAGCTGAGCCGCATTTCCCCCACTTCGGGGTCAGACCCCGAAGTGGGGGGGGATGCGGCTCAGGCCGCTTGTCGGATGTCGGGTGGAGTTATAGGGATTTTCCGAGCTGGCGCAGCAGGCGCGACAGGGTGCGCGGTGACATGTGCAGATATTGTGCGATGGCGCGAATGGAGTAGGCGGACGACAGGTAGGCGCGCAAGGCCGCTTCTTGCCAGCAGGCGAAGCGGGCAAAGTACTGGTCGATGGGCTCTGCCGGCACGGTGCTTGCGGCGGGCGGCGCACGTTTGGCCGCCTTGGCCGCGAGGCGCTGGGACGCGAGCGGATCGGGCAAGCCATGGCCCTGCATGACGAATTCGGCGTAAGCCTGGATGTGGCGTTCACGCGGGCCGGTCCCGAACTGGCTTAGCAACCAGTCTGTGTGCAACCAGTCTGGCCGGCGGGTCAAGCCAAGCAGGGCGCGGTGGCTGCTCCATTTCCAGGCCGACGCCACCGCGGCCAGCTGGGCCCGGACGGGATTCAGGACAAGGTAGCGTGCCACCTCCAGCAGGTATTCCTGGCGGTCGATGATCTCGGCGCTGTAGCGGCTTTGCGATACGTGGCCAAGATGCTGGTACTTCCGGTTGAAGTACTGGAAATACTTGCCGTTTAGATAGCGCATGCCGGCCGCGATGTTGCCGAGCGGGGTCTCCACCGCCAGGTGGAAGTGGTTCGGCATCTGGCAGTAGGCGTGGACGATGAACTGGAATCGCGCAGCGGTCTCTCCCAGCATGCCCAGCCAGACCCGATAGTCATTGCCATCGACGTAAATGGTGGTGCGGCGAACGCCGCGCGCCGTGACGTGATAGAGGGCGCCGCATGCCTGGGTGCGAAGTGGTCTGCTCATGCCGCAATATACCGCCGGGGCACCGCGGCATATTGATGCCCATCAACTTTTCACTGGCGAGCTGAGCCGCATTTGGCCTAAGTCGGGGTCTGACCCCGCTGTGCGGGGGATGCGGCTCAGGCTGCTAGCCTTGGGGTGTCAGGCGCCGCCGCTGTAGCCGTTTTGGCGCCAGGCTTCGAATACGACCACGGCGACCGTGTTGGAGAGGTTGAGGCTGCGGTTGTCGGGGCGCATGGGGAGACGGATGCGCTGGCTTTCGGGGAAGCTGTTGCGCAGCTCCGGGGCCAGGCCGCGCGTCTCGGAGCCGAACACGAAGTAGTCGCCGGGCTGGAAGCGGCATTGCGCGAACGGCGAGGAGCCGTGCGTGGTCATCGCGTACATGCGCGCCGCGTCGGGCTGCTCGCTGGCCAGGAAGGCGTCCCAGCTTTTGTGCACTTTCATGCTGGCATACTCGTGGTAGTCGAGCCCGGCACGCTTCATCTTGCTGTCTTCCAGCGGAAAGCCCAGCGGCTCGATCAGGTGCAGCCGGGCGCCGGTGTTGGCGCACAGCCGGATGACGTTGCCGGTGTTGGGCGGGATCTCGGGGTTGACTAGTACTACGTGGAACACTGCGTTTCTCCTGTTAACTATAATGCGGCGGCGTGCGCGCGAACACCAGGCAGGTGATGCGCGCGGCGCCGTGGCGCTTGAATGCGGCGGCCAGTTCGTCCAGCGTCTGGCCGCTGGTCATGACGTCGTCGACAATGCCGATGTGGCGCCCTTCGACCAGCGCCCGGTCCGCTACCGCGAAGGCGTGCGCGATGTTGGCGCGCCGCTCGGACGGCTGCACCAGGCTTTGCGCGGCCGTGTCGTGCACCCGGGCTGCCAGGCGCGGGTGCACGGCGATGTCGAGCCGCCGGCCCAGCGCGCGGGCGATTTCCAGCGCCTGGTTGAAGCCGCGCTCGGCCAGCCGCTGCGGCCCCAGCGGCACCGGGCAGAGCACGGCGGGCCGCTCGAATCCCGGCGCGGCCTGGACCGCGTCGGCCAGCGCGCGGCCGAACAGCGCGGCCAGCGCCAGCCGGCCGCCGAATTTGAGCTGCAGCACCAGCTGGTCTTGCGGCATGGCATAGTCGGCGGCGGCCAGCGTGGCGTCGAAGGCGGGCCGGTGCGCGAGGCAGCTGCCGCACACGGCGCCGCCCCGGCTGGCCGGCATCGGCGCGCCGGGCGCCTGCGCGTGCCACTGCCCCGCCAGCGGGTTGGCGCAGACCCCACAACGCGGACGCGCCGTGCCGAATATCTGCGCATGGCATTGCTGGCAAGTTTGCATGCCGGTCCAGGCTTCCCCGCCGCACAGCACGCAAGCGCCCGGCAGCAATGTGTGGCTGGCGCGCGCCAGCAGCGCGCGCAGCCGGCCACGGGACAGCAGTCCGGGCCGCAGGCGGGCCGGCGGGGCTGCGCCGGCGTCGATGGCGGCCGGCGCGGCAACCGCTGCGCCGGGCGCGGATTCAGGGCCAGGCATCGCACTTCCCCTTAACCATGTAAACTGCCGCCATTATCTCACCCATCCGACCGCGAGTCTGACCGATCATGCAAGTTCCCGCCAAGCCGCCGAAATTGAGCGCGCCCATCGACATCGAGCGCGTGCGCGCGCTGTTTTCCCGCCCCGAGCGCATCGCGCCGTCCGATTTCCTGCGCCGCGAGATTGCGTCGCGCATGCAGGACCGCCTGCAACTGGTGAAAATCGTGCCGCAGCGGGTGCTGGACGCGGGCTGCGGCGCCGGCGCCGATTTGCCGATGTTGCAAAAAATGTATGCCGCCGCCCAAATCCTGGGCGTGGACGCCGCCGAGCCGATGGCGCGCGCGGCCGCCGCCGCCAGTCCGGCGCCGAAAGGCGGACTGAACCAGCTGATCAGCAAGCTGCTGCCGTCCAAGACCGGGGTCGACCTGGTGTGCGGCGATTTCGCCGAGCTGCCGCTGGCGCTGCACAGCATGGACCTGGTCTGGTCCAACCTGGCGCTGCACTGGCATCCGCAGCCGGACCGCGTGTTCGCCGAGTGGCGCCGCGTGCTGCGGGTCGAGGGCTTGCTGATGTTTTCCTGCTTCGGCCCGGACACGTTCGCCGAGCTGCGCACCGCCTTTGCCGAGGTCGACCTGTTCCCGCACGCGCTGCCCTTCGTGGACATGCACGACTTTGGCGACCAGCTGGTGGAGGCCGGCTTTTCCACCCCGGTGCTGGACATGGAGAAGATCACCGTCACCTATGGCACGCCGCAGGCGCTGCTGGCCGACGTGCGCGCCTGGGGCGGCAATCCGCTGGCCACGCGCCGCCAGGGCCTGCTGGGCCGCGCCGGCCGGGACCGCCTGCTGGCCGCGCTGGAGCGCCAGCGCCGCCCGGACGGCAAGCTGGGCCTGACTTTCGAGGTGCTTTACGGACATGCTTTCCGCCCGGCACCACGCAGCACCAGCCAGGGCGAGTCGATTGTCCGCTTCGACCTGCCGCGCAAGCCCGGGAAATAGGCCGGCGCCAGGCGGCCCGCTGTGGAATAGCGTCCCGCATATGTGGCAAATAACGCCAAAGCACTGACGATTGGGCTTGCGTAACAGATAATTTCCTTGATGCCCCTAGGGGTGTTGACTATAATCCTTGACTAATTTTGCCATCATTTCGTCTTGTATAAGTATTACCAAAATACAGGGTGGGGGGACTTTAGGTGTTGTAGCGTACGGCGGCTATTCAGAACATCGGACGGCTGCCTTTAAAAATATTAATTATTTCTTGGGTGGTTGGGGAAAACATGAAACATGCAAAGCGATTTCAATCGTTGATGCTCGCGCTGTCGATGACAGCCGCCGCAGTCCCGTCCTGGGCGGCGGAGACGGCTGCAGCGGCTACTGAATACTCGAAGGCCACCGGCGGTACCGGCGGTCCCATGGTCAACCAGCTGAACCTGCAGGCGCCCGCCACCGCCATCGCTGCGGACATCTACAGCCTGCACAACCTGATGATGTACATCTGCCTGGCGATCTTCATCGCCGTGTTCGGCGTGATGTTCTATTCCATCCTCAAGCACCGCAAGTCGCTGGGCCACAAATCGGCCTCCTTCCACGAGTCCACCGCGGTCGAAATCGCCTGGACCATCGTGCCGTTCCTGATCGTCATCGGCATGGCGCTGCCCGCCACCAAGACCGTGGTGGCCATGAAGGACACCTCCAACGCCGACATCACCATCAAAGCCACCGGCATGCAGTGGAAATGGGGCTACGACTACCTGAAGGGCGAGGGCGAGGGCATCACCTTCATCTCCAACCTGTCCACGCCGCGCTCGCAAGTGGGCGCGCCGGGCGTGGCGCCGACCGAGAAGCGCGGCGACGCTTACCTGATGGAAGTCGACAACGAGGTGGTGGTGCCGGTCAATAAGAAGATCCGCATCGTCACCACCGCCAACGACGTGATCCACGCCTGGACCATTCCCGCCTTCGGCGTGAAGCAGGACGCCATCCCCGGCTTCGTGCGCGACACCTGGTTCAAGGCGCAGCACACCGGCGTCTACCGCGGCACTTGCGTGGAACTGTGCGGCAAGGACCACGCCTTCATGCCTATCGTGGTGCGCGTGGTCACCGCCGAGGAGTACACCGCCTGGGCCGACAAGAAGAAAAAGGAACTGGCCGCCCTGGCGGACGATCCGAACAAGACCTGGACCATCGATGAACTGAAGACCAAGGGCGAGAAAGTGTACTCGGCCAACTGCGCCGTGTGCCACCAGGCCAACGGCAAGGGCGTACCTGGCGCCTTCGCGCCGCTGGACGGCTCCGCCGTCGTCAACGGCGAGAAAGCGGCCCAGATCCACGTGCTGCTGAACGGCCAGAAGACCGGCAAGTTCCCGGCCGAGATGCCGGCCTGGAAGCAGCTGTCGGACACCGACATCGCCGCCGTCATCACGTATACGCGCAACAGCTGGTCGAACAAGCCGGCCGAAAACATCGTTCAACCGGCCGAAGTCCTGGCTGCACGCAAGTAATTAGGAGTTGCACATCATGAGCACGACTATCGATCACGCACACGATCATGCGCATGGCCACGACCATGGTCATGACCACGGACACGACCACGCACACGACCACCCCAGCGGCTACCAGCGCTGGCTGTTCGCCACCAACCACAAGGATATCGGCACGCTGTACCTGTGGTTCTCCTTCATCATGCTGCTGTCCGGCGGCGTGCTGGCGCTGATGATACGCACCGAGCTGTTCCAGCCCGGCCTGCAGTTCTTCCAGCCTGAGTTCTTCAACCAGCTCACCACCATGCACGGCCTGGTGATGGTGTTCGGCGCCATCATGCCGGCCTTCGTCGGCTTCGCCAACTGGATGATCCCGCTGCAGATCGGCGCATCCGACATGGCGTTCGCGCGCATGAACAACTTCTCGTTCTGGCTGCTGCCGCCTGCCGCGCTGCTGCTGGCCGGCTCGTTCTTCGTGCCTGGCGGCGCCACCGCCGCCGGCTGGACGCTGTACGCGCCGCTGTCGACCCAGATGGGCCCCGGCATGGACATGGGCATCTTCGCCATGCACATCATGGGCGCGTCCTCGATCATGGGCTCGATCAACATCATCGTCACCATCCTGAACATGCGCGCGCCCGGCATGACCCTGATGAAGATGCCGATGTTCTGCTGGACCTGGCTGATCACCGCCTACCTGCTGATCGCCGTGATGCCGGTTCTGGCGGGCGCCATCACCATGACCCTGACCGACCGCCACTTCGGCACCTCGTTCTTCAACGCCGCCGGCGGCGGCGACCCGGTCATGTACCAGCATATCTTCTGGTTCTTCGGCCACCCCGAGGTGTACATCATGATTCTGCCGGCTTTCGGCATCGTCTCGCAGATCATCCCGGCCTTCGCCCGCAAGACCCTGTTCGGCTACCACTCGATGGTGTACGCCACCGCGTCGATCGCGATCCTGTCCTTCATCGTCTGGGCGCACCACATGTTTACCACCGGCATGCCGGTGACTTCGCAGCTGTTCTTCATGTACGCCACCATGCTGATCGCGGTGCCGACCGGCGTGAAGGTGTTCAACTGGATCGCCACCATGTGGAAGGGTTCGATGACCTTTGAAACCCCGATGCTGTTTGCCGTGGGCTTCATCTTCGTGTTCACCATCGGCGGCTTCACCGGCCTGATCCTGGCCGTGACCCCGATCGACATCCAGCTGCAGGACACCTACTACGTGGTGGCGCACTTCCACTACGTGCTGGTGGCCGGCTCGCTGTTCGCGCTGTTCGCCGGCTTCTACTACTGGGGTCCGAAGTGGACCGGCCACATGTACAGCGAAGCGATGGGCAAGACCCACTTCTGGCTGTCGCTGATCACCTTCAACATCACGTTCTTCCCGATGCACTTCCTGGGCCTGGCCGGCATGCCGCGCCGCTACGCCGACTACGCGGCGCAGTTCACCGACTTCAACGCCATCGCTTCGATCGGCGCCTTCGGTTTCGGCCTGAGCCAGGTGTTCTTCCTGTTCTTCGTGGTGCTGCCGACCATCCGCGGCGGCAAGCCTGCCGGCGACAAGCCATGGGAAGGCGCAGAAGGCCTGGAGTGGACCGTGCCGTCGCCGGCGCCGTTCCACACCTTTGAAACCCCACCGCAAGTGAAATAATCATGGCCGCCCCTCAAGCCGACAAGAAGCAGGGCAACCTGAAGCTGGCGCTGATCCTGGGTTCGATCGCGCTGGTGTTCTTCGTGTCGGTGTTCGTCAAACGCGGCTGGCTAGGCTGACATGAGCGTCAAGGCCGAAAACCTGCGCATGCTGCGGAAGCTGATCATCATCGCGGTGATGATGTTCGGCTTCGGCTACCTGCTGATCCCGGTGTACAAGCATATCTGCGAGGTGCTCGGGATTAACATGATCACGCAGAAGGACGGCACCGTCTCGCTGGACCCGAAGAATACCCAGGTCGACAGCAGCCGGCTGGTGACGGTGGAGCTGGACAGCAATGCGCACGGCCCGTGGCGTTTCCGCGCCACCCAGCGCAGCATCCAGGTCCATCCGGGCGAACTGGCCACGGTGGTGTACGAAGTGGTCAACACGCAGCCGCGCACGGTGAACGCGCAAGCGATTCCGAGCTACGCGCCGAACAGCGCCACGGCCTATTTCAAGAAGGTGGAGTGCTTCTGTTTCCAGCAGCAGACCATGAAGGCGAACGAGGCGCGGCAGATGCCGGTGGTGTTCTTCATCGACCCGGCTTTGCCGAAGGACGTGAAGACCATCACGCTGTCGTACACGTTCTTCGAGATCGCGGGACTGGATAAGACTGCCTCAAACTAGGAGGCCAAGATGGAAGAAAAGAAGCAAACAGCTTCTTTCATGTATTCGATGAAAGCGGTGATATGGTCGTTCTTCGGCCTGCGCCGGAAAAAGGATTTTGACCAGGACGGGGCCAAGCTCAACCCCTTCCACGTCATCATCGCCGCCTTGATAGGCGTGGCGCTGTTCATTGGCTTGCTGATAACAATAGTGAAGTTCGTAGTTTCACAGTAATTTTAGGAGATGAAGATGAGTTCACATAACGCGGCACCGTACTACTTCGTGCCTGGTCCGTCCCGCTGGCCTATGCTCGCCGGCATTTCCCTGCTCATCACCATGATAGGCGCGTCGGCCTGGGTCAACGACGCCTCCTGGGGCTCCACCGTCAACATCATCGGCATCCTGGCCACGCTGACCGTGCTGTATTTCTGGTTCGGCGACGCCATCAAGGAATCGGAAGGCGGCTTGTACAGCAAGCGCATCGACCATTCCTACCGCTGGTCGATGGGCTGGTTCATCTTCTCGGAGGTGATGTTCTTCGGCGCCTTCTTCGGCGCACTGTTCTACGCCCGCGCCATTTCCCTGCCATGGCTGGGTGACCTGGACCATAAATTCATCTGGCCGGACTTCGCCGCGCAGTGGGGCAACACCCCGGCCGGCGTGGTGGAGAGCTTCACCGCCATGGGCCCGTTCCCTATCCCGACCATCAACACCGCGCTGCTGCTGCTGTCCGGCCTGACCCTGACCATCGCCCACCACGCGCTGATCGCGGGCAAGCGCGGCAAGACCGTCGGCTGGCTGGCCGCCACCGTGGCGCTGGGCGCCGTGTTCATGTGCTTCCAGGTGTACGAGTACATGCACGCCTACAGCGAACTGAATCTGAAGCTGACCTCGGGCATCTACGGTTCCACCTTCTACCTGCTGACCGGCTTCCACGGCTTCCATGTGACCATGGGCGCGATCATGCTGGCGGTGGTGATGGTGCGCGTGATGAAGGGCCACTTCACCCCGGAACACCACTTCGGCTTCGAAGGCGCCGCCTGGTACTGGCACTTTGTGGACGTGGTCTGGCTGGGCCTGTACATCGTGGTCTACTGGCTGTAACTGTCACAGTAAGCGCTATAATCTGCGGCGGACAAGGTTCGCCGCAATGAAAAAAGCCGTGCGCAGGTGAACCCGCGCACGGCTTTTTTCTTGGCGCCGGCAAGGCGCTAGCGTATGCCGGTCGGCTGGATGTAGCCCAGCTTGTGCGCCACCAGGATGAGCACGAACAGCGCGATCGAGAAGCCCACGCGCATGGCCAGCGAGCGCACCATGCGCTGGTCGTTCTTGCCCTTTTGGCGCATCATGTAATACAGGGCCGACCCCAGGCTGGCAAGGATCAGGATGAAGGCAATGGCAACGAGGATTTTCATGGAATTGGCAGTACCGCAGGTCGGGACGCAGGTCGGGAATAAGGCACCATTGTAATGGCCTTCCGCTTCAAATGGGTTCCCTTCGCCGCCACTGTGCTGCTGGTGGCGCTGGGCGTGTCGCTCGGCCGGTGGCAGGACCGCCGCGCCGCCGACAAGAGCGCCGCCGAGGCGCGCCTGCAGGCCGGGCAGGCCGGCGCGCCGCTTCTGCTGGGCGCGGCCGCCGTGCCGGCCGCCGAGGTGGCGCAGGTCGAGTTCCGCCGCGTGCGCGTCACCGGCCGCTTTGTCGCGGACTGGCCGCTGTACCTGGACAACCGCCCGTCGGCCAAGGGCGTCGGCTTTTATTTGCTGATGCCGTTCCGTATCGACGGCTCGGACCAGCACGTGCTGGTGGCGCGCGGCTGGCTGCCGCGCAATTCGGCGGTGCGCGAGCAGCTGCCGCCCTACGGCACGCCGTCCGGCACCGTCACGCTGGAAGGCGTGGCACGGCTGCATGCCGGCCATGTGATGCAACTCGGCACGGCGCCGCCGCTCAAGCCGGGCGCCATCGTGCAAAATGCCGGCGTGGCCGAGGTGGCCGCCGCCAGCGGGCTGCGCATGCAGCCCTTCATCATCGAACAAACCGCCCCGGCCGGTGCGGAGGACAGCGGCCTGTCGCACGACTGGCCGGCGCCCGCGTCCGGCGTGGACAAACACCGCGGCTACGCCTTCCAGTGGTATGCACTGGCTGTCATGGCCGCTCTCTTTTTCGTTGCAACAGGATTCAGACGTGGAAAACAAAACTGAGGAAACCAAGCGCTCGCGTGGACGCTGGAAGCTGATGGCGGTGCTGGCCGTGTGCGCGGCGCCGCTGATTGCATCGTACATCACCTACTACATCATCAAGCCGGAAGGGCGCACCAACTACGGCGCGCTGATCGACCCGCGCCAGTACCCGATTCCCGCCATGGCCAGCGCCACGCTGGATGGCAAGCCCACCGGGCTCGATGCCTACAAGGGCAAGTGGATCATGCTGAAGGTGGGCGGTTCTGACTGCCAGCAGGCCTGCCAGGACCAGCTGTTCGCCATGCGCCAGCTGCGCACCATGCAGGGCAAGGAGATGGAGCGCATCGAACGCGTGTGGCTGATTACCGACGACCAGCCGCTGGAGACGGTGCTGCTGCGCGTGAACGACGGCACCCGCATGCTGCGCGCACCGGCCGGCACCGTGGCCAAGTGGCTGCCGGTGGAGCAGGGCGGCCAGGCCTCGGACCACATCTACCTGATCGACCCGCTGGGCAACCTGATGATGCGTTTCCCGAAAGACCCGGAACCGGGCAAGGTGAAGAAAGATATCGCCAAGCTGCTCAAGGCTTCGGCCATCGGTTGAGGGGGCGCAATGCATAGCACCACGCTGGCCCAGCTGGCCATCACCGGACTGCTGGTGGCGCTGCTGCCGCTGTCCATGGTCTGGGTGTCCTCGGATGAGAACAAGTACCGCAAGCTGGTCTGGATCAGCGTGTTCCTGACGTTCGACCTGATCGTGTTCGGCGCCTTTACCCGCCTGACCGATTCGGGCCTGGGCTGCCCGGACTGGCCGGGCTGCTACGGCCTGGCCAATCCTTTCCTGGCGCATGCCGAGATCGCCGCCGCCGAGGCCCTGCAGCCAAGCGGCCCGGTCACCGTGTTCAAGGCCTGGGTGGAAATGATCCACCGCTACCTGGCCATGGGCATCGGCGTGCTGATCGTGGCCATGATGGCGGTGGCGCTGCTGCAAACGCGCCGGGCGGGCAAGCTGGCCGCGCAGCCCGAACATCTCGCGGCGGCCGCCGCGGCGCGCTGGACCTACGCGCCCGGCCTGCCGGTGGCGCTGTTCTTCTTCGTCTGCCTGCAAGGCGCGTTCGGCGCCTGGACCGTCACGCTCAAGCTGCAGCCGGTGATCGTCACCATGCACCTGCTGCTGGGCATGGGCCTGCTGTCCATGCTGGTGTGGTTCGGCTGCCGCCAGGACACGGTGCACGCAGCCCTTGCGCCGGCGTCGGCAAGGCCGCCGGCGCCGGCAGCGGCGCGCCGCGTGCCGATCGCGCCGCTGCCGGTGCTGCGCACCGTGCGCTGGCTGGCGCTGGCCGCCGGCGCCGCGCTGCTGGTGCAGCTGGCCTTGGGCGGGTGGGTGAGCACGAACTACGCCACCCTGGCCTGCACCGAATTCCCGCTGTGCGCCGGCAAGGTGGTGCCCGAGATGGACTTCGAGCATGGCTTCCACCTGTGGCGCGAGCTGGGCAAGACCGCCGCCGGCCACTACCTGCCGTTTTCCGCGCTGACGGCGATTCACTGGGTGCACCGCAACTTCGCGCTGGTGGTGCTGCTGCTCGCTGGCTACGCGGCTTGGCGCGCATGGAATCTGGCCGCAATGACAAGGCTGGCGCGCGGCATCGCCGCCGTGCTGGCGCTGCAGACGGCCAGCGGCCTGGCCACGATCTACTTCAGTTTCCCGCTCGCCATCGCCGTGCTGCATAACGCCGGAGCGGCGCTGCTGGTGCTTTTGCTGACCATGTTAAACTATCGGGCTAAGCACCAACTCGACACGGCCCAGCAAGGCGCTGCGCCAGCCAGACACCGCCAATGACCACCCAGACCGCTCTACATAAACCGACCAACCGCATCGCCCAGTACTGGGCGCTGACCAAGCCGCGCGTGACGCAGCTGGCGGTGTTCTGCGCCGTCATCGGCATGTTCCTGGCCACCGACGAGCTGCCCAGCTGGCGCGTGGTGGTGGCCGCCACCATCGGCATCTGGCTGCTGGCCGGCGCCGCGTTCGCCGTCAACTGCCTGGCCGAGCGCGAGATCGACGCGCGCATGGCGCGCACCGCGCGCCGCCCGATGGCGCAGGGCGAAATCAGCGTAACGCAGACCGCCGTGTTCTCGGCCGTGATCGGCGGCCTGGGCATGTGGATCCTGTACACGCTGGTCAACCCGCTCACCATGTGGCTGACCTTTGTTACTTTTGTCGGCTACGCGGTCATCTACACCATGATTTTGAAGCCGGCCACGCCGCAGAACATCGTCATCGGCGGCCTGTCCGGCGCCATGCCGCCGGCGCTGGGCTGGGCCGCCGTGGCCAATGAAGTGCCGATGCAGGCCTGGCTGCTGGTGATGATCATCTTCATCTGGACCCCGCCGCATTTCTGGGCGCTGGCCATGTACCGCCGCGACGACTACGCCAAGTCCGGCCTGCCGATGCTGCCCGTCACCCACGGCATGACCTTCACCGGCTTCCACGTGTGGCTGTATTCGATCGCGCTGGCCGCCACCACCCTGCTGCCGTTCGCCGTGAAGATGAGCGGCCTGATCTACCTGGTCAGCGCCGTGGCGCTGAACGTGGTGTTCCTGTGGCACAGCTGGCGCGTGCACCGCCATTACACCGACCTGGTGGCGCGCAAGGCGTTTACCTGGTCCATCATTTATTTGTCCCTGCTGTTCGCCGCGCTGCTGGTGGACCATTACGTGAAGATCTGACATGACCAAATCATTAAAATCGCTGTTTGCCGTGCTGTGCATCGCGCTCGCCCTGGGCGGATGCCAGAAACAGGCCCCCGGCTCCGGCCTGGCCTTCAAGAACACCGACCTGACGGGCCTGAGCTACGCCCAGGGCTTCTCCCTGAACGACCACACCGGCAAGCCGGTGACGCTGGAGAGCTACAAGGGCAAGGCGGTGGTGATCTTCTTCGGCTACACCCAGTGCCCGGACGTGTGCCCGACCACCATGGCCGAAATGGCCGGCGTGATGAAGGAACTCGGCCCGCAGGCGGACCAGGTGCAGGTGCTGTTCATCACGCTGGACCCGGCGCGCGACACCAAGGAACTGCTGGCCCAGTACGCGCCCACCTTCGATCCGCGCTTCATCGGCCTGTACGGCACCCCCGAGCAGACCGCGCAGGTGGCCAAGGAATTCAAGGTCATCTACAACAAGGTGGAAGGCAAGACGCCGGACAGCTACACCATCGACCACACGGCCGGCAGCTATGTGTTCGACAAGAACGGCAAGATCCGCCTGTTCCTGCGCCACGGCCAGGGCCCGGCGCCGATCGCGCATGACCTGAAGTTGCTTCTTTCCTGATGCTGCTGCTTTCCTGATAAGCTAGCCCCCGATACAACAATTCGAGGGCTAGATGGAAAAGCGTTTTCAACCTTACAGCCGCCTGGCTGCGATCGTGTTCCTGGTGATCGGCTGCCTGGCGGTGCTGCGTCCCTTCCTGGCGGCGATCCTGTTTGCCGCCGCCATCACCATTTCCAGCTGGCCCCTGTTCCAGATGCTGCTGGTGCGCTGCCGCCAGCGCCGCACGCTGGCCGCCATCATCATGACCTTGTCGCTGATCCTGGTGATCATCCTGCCGCTGGCCCTGGTCACCTGGAACATCGCCGACAGCGCGCGCGAGGCCTACGATCACCTGCGCACCGCCATCGACGACGGCACCGTGGCGCCGCCGCCCTGGCTGCGCGACATCCCGATGGTGGGCGAGGCGGCCGACGCCTACGTGCGCAAGATTATCGGCAGCCGCGAGGAACTGGTGGCGCTGGCCAAGCGCTACATGGAACCGGCGCGCGCCTTCCTGCTGGGCAGCGGCGTGGTGCTGGGCAGCGGCGTGGCCCAGGTCAGCCTGGCCGCCTTCGTCAGCTTCTTCCTGTACCGCGACGGCATGGCCATCCTCGGCGCGCTGCGGGTGGGCATGGACAAGATCATGGGCGAGCACGCGGTGGAAGTGGCCGACACCGTCAGCCGCACCGTGCGCGGCGTGATGTACGGCCTGCTCGGCACCGCGCTGGCGCAGGCCGCCGTGGCCTGCATCGGCTTCCTGATCGCCGGCGTGCCGGCCGTGGCGCTGCTGTCGGTGGCCACCTTCCTGTTCTCGCTGGTACCGGTCGGCCCGCCGCTGATCTGGGGCGGCGCCGCGCTGTGGCTGTTCAACCAGGGCAGCACCGGCTGGGGCATATTCATGGTGGTGTGGGGCGTGCTGGTGATCAGCGGAGTGGATAACGTGGTCAAGCCGATGATCATCAGCCGCGGCTCGAGCTTGCCGTTCCTGCTGGTGCTGCTGGGCGTGATGGGCGGCGTGCTGGCGTTCGGCTTCGTCGGCCTGTTCATCGGCCCGACCTTGCTGGCGGTGGCGCTGGGCCTGCTGCGCAACTGGACCGGGAAGCCGGCCTGATGCAGGGCACGCTGCCCGCCCTGGGACGCAAGGATGCGCAAACGCTGCTGGCCGAAAGCGAGGCGCGCTACCGCGCGCTGATGGAAATGGTGCCCGATGCGGTGTGGATCCACAGCGGCGGCAGGATCGTGTTCGCCAACCAGGCCGCGCACAGCCTGTTCGGCGCCGGGCCGGCCGCCAGCCTGGCCGGGACCGCCGCCGACGAGCGCGTTCCCGCCGCGCTGCGCGCGCAGCTGGACCGGGGGCTGCACGGCGACCTGGCGCTGGCCTGGCAGCAGCCGCGCGTCACGGTCCCGCTGCTGCGGCTGGACGGCGCGCCGGTGGAAGTGGCGTACTTCGGCTGCCGCCTGTGGTTCGGCAAGGCCGATGCGGTGATGAGCGTGGCGCGCCCGGCCGGCAAGGCCGGCGAGGCGGGCGGCGCCGGCAGCCTGCCCACGCATGACGCGCTGACCGGCTTGCCGGTCCGCGCGCTGTTCCTGGACAGCCTGGCGCACGCGATCCGGCGCGCCGGGCGCCGCAAGGAGCGCCTGGCCGTGCTGTTCCTGGACCTGGACAAATTCAAGCAGGTCAACGACACGCTGGGCCACGCCGCCGGCGACGAGCTGCTGCGCGCGGTGGCCGCCACCTTGCGCGGCAGCGTGCGCGACTTCGACAGCGTGGCGCGCCTGGGCGGCGACGAATTCGTGCTGCTGCTCGACAGCCCGCTGGCCGACGCCACGCCCGGCATGATCGCCGAGCGCATCGGCGAGCACCTGGCGCGGCCGGTCACCGTGGCCGGGCAGCAGCACGTCATCACCGCCAGCATGGGGCTGAGCCTGTACCCCGACGACGGCGGCTCGGCCGAGGACCTGCTGCGCCAGGCCGACATCGCCATGTACCGCGCCAAGGAGGCGGGCCGCAACGGCTTCCAGTTCTTTACGCAGGAAATGCAGCAGCGCGTGAACGCGCGCGTCAAGCTGGAGCAGGGCCTGATGCGGGCCTTGCAGCGCGACGAATTCGTGCTGCACTACCAGCCGCAGGTGGACCTGGCCAGCGGCAAGGTGATCGGCCTGGAAGCGCTGCTGCGCTGGCAGTCGCCCGAGCTGGGGCTGGTGCCGCCGATGCAGTTCATCCCGGTGGCCGAGGAAAGCAATCTGATCACCGCCATCGGCGGCTGGGTGCTGGACAAGGTGTGCGCCACGCTGCGCGGCTGGATCGACAGCGGCGTGCCGGTGGTGCCGGTGGCGGTCAACGTGGCCGCCGCCCAGTTCGCACAGCAGGACATGGAAGCCATGGTGCGCGGCGTGCTGGCGCGCTACAGCCTGGAGCCGGGCCTGATCGAACTGGAACTGACCGAGAGCATGTCGATGGTGGACCCGGAAGCGTCGATCGCGCTGATGCACCGCCTGAAGGCGATCGGCATCACGATGTCGATCGACGACTTCGGCACCGGCTATTCCAACCTGAGCTACCTGAAGCGCTTCCCGGTCGACAAGCTGAAGATCGACCAGTCCTTCACGCGCGGCGCGGCCAGCGATCCGGAGGACCGCTCCATCGTCACGGCGGTGATCAGGCTGGCGCACAGCCTGGGCTTGCGCGCCATTGCGGAAGGGGTGGAGACGGAACGCCAGCTGCAGCTGCTGGCGCGCCAGGGATGCGACGAATTCCAGGGCTATTACTTCAGCCGCCCGCTGCCCGAAGCGGGCATCGTGGCCATGCTGCGCAGCGGCGCAGCGCTGGCCGTGGACTGATGGCGGCCTAGTCCTGGTCGTCGGATTCGCTGTGGCGGGGCTGGCGCGGAATCACTTTCACCAGCAGGATGCGCGGGCCGCTCATCTTCTTGACCACGATGTCGAAGCCGTTGAACTCCACGCGCTGGCCCTGTTTGGGAATGTCGCCCAGCTTGAGCATCACCATGCCGCCCACCGATTCGATGTCCTCCAGGCCCATTTCCTCGTTCTCGATGTCCAGTCCCAGCGCGCGCTCGAGCGACACGATGGGCAGGCTGGCCTTGCCGACCAGCGCGCCGTCGGGCTGCTTGAGCCAGTCGTTTTCGTTGAGGCGGAATTCATCGTGGATCTCGCCCACCATGGCGCCCAGCAGGTTGTCCAGCGTGAGGAAGCCCACCGGACGCTTGCCCTTTTCGCCGATCAGCGCGAAGTGCGGCGCGCCGTCCTTGAAGCGGCGGAACAGTTCCAGCGCCGGCGTGCGCGCCGAATAGGTTTCCACCGGGCGCAGGAAAGGCATCATCGAGGTGATGGCCTTGCCGGACTGCTCGGCGAAGAACAGGTCTTTCAGGTGCACCATGCCGAGCACGGTCTCGCCGTCCGCGTCGTAGTACGGGTAGCGGCTGAAGCGGTTGCGCACCACGGTTTGCAGGTTCTCTTCCAGCGACTTCGACGCGTGCAGCGCGATCACTTCATGGATCGGACGCATCAGGTCCGACACCGACAGCTGGCTGAAGTCGAGCGAGTGCGCCAGGATGTTGCGCTCGTCCTTGTTGAATTTCTCGCCAGGCTGGCTGGTGCGCAGGATCAGCTTCAGTTCCTCGGTCGAATAGTGCGAGTCGCCATGGCCGCCGGCGCCGGCCAGGCCGGCCAGGCGCAGCACCATGTTGGCGCTGGCGTTGAGCACCCAGATGGCGGGGTACATGGCCCAGTAGAAGCCGTACAGCGGAATCGCGCTCCACAGGCCGACCACTTCCGGCAGGCGGATGGCCAGCGATTTGGGGGCCAGTTCGCCCACCACGATGTGCAGGAAGGAGATGGTGACGAAAGCGAAGACGAAGGAAATGCCGTGGATCAGCTGCGGGGAGGTGACGCCCAGGGCGCCGAACACCGGTTCCAGCAGCGAGGCGAAAGCCGGTTCGCCGACCCAGCCCAGGCCCAGCGATGCGAGGGTGATACCCAGCTGGCAGGCCGACAGATAGGCATCGAGTTCACCGTGGACCTTGGCCAGGATGCGGCCGCGCAGGCCTTGCGTTTTGGCGATGGCGCGCACGCGGGTGCGGCGCAAAGTGACGATACCGAATTCGGCGGCAACAAAGAAACCATTGAGCGCTACCAGGAATAGCGCCAACAGGACCAGCAGTAAGTTAGCCATATAAATCGCTTGCGCGACCGTAGTTGAAACCTACATCTTATCCGACGCGGGCCGATCGGGCGCAAATTTGCCTTTTGGCTACACCTGCGGCGGCAGCGTCAGGACAGGCGGTGGCGGAACAGCCAGGCCGCCAGCGGCAGCGTCAGGGCGGCGATAATCAGCATCGGCAGCAGGTCCATCGCCACCACGCGCAGTCCCACGCCTTCCAGGTAGACGCGCTGCACCAGGTCGATGGCGAAGCGCAGCGGATTGGCCAGCGTGAGCGTTTGCAGCAGTGGCGGCATGTTGCGCACCGGCGTGGTCAGCCCGGACAGCAGCATCAGTGGCATGATGAGCACAAAGGTGTACAGCATGGCCTGCTGCATGTTCAGCGACACGGCCGATATCGACAGGCCGATGCCGACGCAGGCCAGGGTGAACAGGCCCAGCCCCGCGTACAGCGTGAGCAGCGAGCCGGCCAGCGGCACCTTGAACCAGAGCGCGGTCACCAGCAGGATGATGGTCGATTGCGCCAGGCCGATCAGCACCGGCGCCAGCGCCTTGCCGGCCATGATCTCCAGCGGCGACATGGGCGTGACCAGCAGCTGGTCGAAGCTGCCCTGTTCGCGTTCGCGCGCCACCGACAGGGCGCTCAGCAGCAGCGTTTGCAGCATGCTCAGCGCCGCCACCATCCCGGGCAGCATGTTCCAGCGGGTTTCCAGGTTGGGGTTGTACCAGGCGCGCGATTCCACGCCGAGCGTAGCGCCCGCGCTGCCGCCGCCGCCGTGGCGGCGCGCCCAGTCGCGGTTGTAGGCCGCCACCACCTGCCCGGCGAAGGCGGCGGCCGATCCCGCTGTGTTGGAGTTGCGGCCGTCCAGTATCAGCTGCACCGGCGCGGCTTCGCCCGCGTATAACTGGTGCTCGAAGCGCGGGCCGATCTGCACCGCCAGCATGGCCTGGTGCGTTTCGATGGCGTGCGCCATGCCTTCCTGGCTGCGCAGGGTGGCCACGCGGCGGAATACGCCGCTGCCTTCCAGCCTGGCGGCCAGCTCGGTGGAGGCGGCGCTGCGGCTCTGGTCCAGCAGCACGTAGGGCGCATCGGTCAGGTCAAAGGTGGCGGCGTAGCCGAACAGCAGGCTTTGCACCAGCGCCGGCACAAACAGGATGGCGCGCGTTTTCGGGTCCTTGACCACGGCCAGGAACTCCTTGTGGCACATATTGGCGATGCGCCGCAGCGTTGCGGCGATGGCGGGGAAGGTCGGAATGGCGAACATACGGGGCCTCAGTCGAGTTTTTTCCGCGTGACGGCGCGCGCCACGGCAAGCAGCAGCACGGCATAGACGGCCAGGATGGCGCAATTCTTGAGTATCAGCGGCCACACGTTCCCGGCCAGGAACAGCGTCTTGATCAGCTCCATGAAGTAAGTCGCGGGCAGGGCATTGCCGACGTACTGGATGGCGCGCGGCACGTTGCGCAGGTCGAACAGGAAGCCGGACAGCATCAGCGATGGCATGAAGCTGCTCAGCAGCGCAACCTGGCTGGCCAGGAACTGGTTGCGCGTGATGGAGGAAATCACCAGGCCCATGCCGACCGCCACGAACAGGTACAGCATGCAGGCCAGCACCAGCACGATCAGCGAGCCTTGCATCGGCACGTGGAACAGGAAGCGGGCGGCCAGCAGGCAAAGCGCCAGGCCGGCCATGCCGACGGTGAAGTAGGGGATGATCTTGGCCAGCAGGATCTCGGCCGGGCGCACCGGGGTGACGAACAGCGCTTCCAGCGTGCCGCGCTCCCATTCGCGCGCCATCACCAGCGCGGTCAGCAAGGCGCCCACCAGCGTCATGATGAGGACAATCAGTCCCGGCACCAGGTACCAGGTGCTGGTGTTGGCGGCGTTGTACCACATGCGCTGCTCGATGGCGACCATGCCGGTGGCTGCGCTGCCGGGCTGCGCAGGCCCAGCGGCGGGAACGGCTGCGGCGCGGCCCTGGCGGTCGGCCTGGATGGCGGGCCACTGCGCCAGCGCGCCGCTGGTGTATTGCAGGATGATGCTGGCGCGGTTGGCGTCGGTGCCGTGCACCAGCACTTGCACGCGCGCGTCGCCTTGTGCCAGGCGGCGCGTGAAGTCGGCGGGAACGCGCACGATGCCGTCCACGCGGCGCTCGGTCATCAGCTGCTCTGCCTCGTGCATGGAGCCCAGCAGCACCGGTGCGATGGCGGTGGTGTGCTGCAGGCCGGCGATGGCGTTGGCGGCGGTGGGCGAGGAGTCTTCCAGTACGACCGCCACCGGCGCGTTTTTCACGTCCAGCGACAGGCCGTAGCCGAAGATCAGGATCAGCGCGATGGGCAGGGCAATGCCGATGGCCAGGTTGCTGGCGTCGCGCAGCAACTGGCGGAATTCCTTGCGCACCAGCGCGCGCAGGCGGGCAGCGCCGCCGCCGCCGTTGCCGCGCCTTGCTTGCCGCGTCATGGCTGGTCTCCCCGGCGATTCTGTTCGACGATGGCGATGAAGGCTTGTTCCATGCCCCGAGCGCCGCCCGCCTGCTCCCGCACTTGGCGCGGCGTGCCGATGGCGAGCAGCTTACCGGCATCCTGGATGACGATGCGGTCGCAGTACTCGGCTTCCTCCATGAAGTGGGTGGTGATGATGACCGTCACGCCGGCGGCCGCCAGCGCCGTGATGCGGCGCCAGAATTCGCGCCGCGCCAGCGGGTCGGCGCCGCTGGTGGGTTCGTCCAGGAACAGGATCTCGGGCGAGTGCAGCAGGCCGACCGCCATCGCCAGGCGTTGCTTGAAGCCGCCGGGCAGCTGGCCGCTGGCCATGTTCTCCTGGCCGTCCAGCTGGAACTGCGCCAGCACCTCGCCGCTGCGCCGGCGCAGGTGCTCGCCGTGCAGGCCGTACGCGGTGCCGAAGAACTTCAGGTTCTCCGCCACCGTCAGGTTCCCGTACAGGGAGAATTTTTGCGACACGTAGCCCACCTTGC